>JAFEBC010000215.1 GCA_018266095.1 Deltaproteobacteria bacterium | reverse complement strand
GGTCCTTGCCGGCGATGAGCTGGAGGTTGTTGCTCGTCGCCAGGATCACGGTGCCGTCGGTGTCCACCAGGATGGTCGCGTTGTTGGTGTTGCAGGTCGCGCCCGTCTGCAGATAGTTCGAGAACCCGCCCGCGTTCACGTCGACCATCGCCAGCGTGTTGGCCACGTTGGTGCAGAAGAAGATCGTGTCGGTCGCGCCGCCGAAGTTCATGATCGCCGGGCGGTAGCCGACGTTGTTGGTCCAGGTGTTCTGCGGCGGCACGAGGTTCGCCGGCGAGAACGTCCACAGCAGCTTGCCCGCCTTGGTGCCGCCCACGATGGTGCCCTGCGGGTCACCGTCGGGGCTCCACGCCTGCACGTTTCCATTGGCGCGGAAGTGATAGACGGTGCCATCCGAGCCCACGAGCAGCGGCACGGGCTGGTTGTTGAACTGGTCCGAGCCGCCGGTGTTCCCGCTCCACAGCAGCGTGAGCGGGCCGGTGCCGATCGAGGCTGCCATCGCGTCCATCGCGAAGACCACGCCGTTCGAGTACGAGAAGAGCGCGGGCTTGTTGGTCACGCCGTCGCCGGCCTTGGACATGCCCTGCGTGAGCGCGCCCCAGAGCTGGTAGGTCGAGGAGTTGCGGCCGTCGAACGCCGTGTGCGAGGTGGAGGTGGTGCCGTTGCCCACCGGCAGGCCGTCGTAGGTGTAGAGGTTCTGCGAGGTGATGCCGCCGGTGAAGAA
This sequence comes from Deltaproteobacteria bacterium, assembly GCA_018266095.1. GTDB lineage: Bacteria > Myxococcota > Myxococcia > Myxococcales > 40CM-4-68-19 > CAIWCD01. The sequence goes on along the minus strand of JAFEBC010000215.1, from coordinate 2,231 downwards.
GAAGGTGTCGCGATCGGGCCGCAGCGACACGCCGACCGGAAAGGGCTGCAGCGCGCCCGACGGCGCCGCGTTCGTGATGGCGAGCGAGCTGAAGCTGGACGTGGTCGCGAGCCAGGGGGCGGGCGGGTCGAAGGTGGCCGGATCCCACGCCTTGACGGTGAGATTTCCGCCGCCGTTCCACACCGAGTAGTCGAAGCCGTGCGTGTCCTGCAGGTACACGGCCTGCGGCGTGAAGCTCACCGTGGACTGCGCGTTGGTCGAGAGCCCCGGCGAGGGCACGCACGCGGCGTGGAGGCAGGACTGGCCCGCGAGGCAGTCGGTGCTCTTGCTGCAGCTCGTGCCGGACGCGGGCGGGTCGTAGCAGAGGCCCGCGTTGCAGCGCTGGCCGCGGGTCGTGTCGCAGGAGGCGTCGGTGAAGCAGGCCTCGCACTGGCCCATGATGCAGCCCAGGTTCTGGCCGCAGTCGGCGCCGGTGCGGCACTGGCCGATGCAGCGGTTGAGCACGCAGGCCTGCGGCGACGGGCAATCGGCGTCCGCGACGCACTCATAGCTCGGCGCCATGCGGTGTCCGCCCGTGTCGCCTCCGTACCAGGACCAGGCGGGCGCCGAAGCGAGGAACGACTGCCCGCCGGTCGGGGGCGACATCTCCTGCAAGAGCGGCGTGCTCACCGTGCTGGGCTGGCCCCACTCGAGCAGATAGCCGAACGTCGCGCCGGGCGTCGCCACCGCGGTCGGGTACGAGAACGTCTGCCACTGGCCCGAGGGGTTGAGCGGGAGAGACCACTTGGTGATCACCTGTGAGGAGGTCGGCGCGACCGGATTGGGGACGATCTGCAGGCCGACCATGTTCGCGCCCGTGACGCCCAGGATGGTCCCGTCGCCGGCGAGCGAGATCTTGGCGTTCCCGCCCACGGGCAGGTTCACCTGCGCGAGCAGATTCCCGGCGCCGTCGGTCACGCTGGTGGCCCCGTTCAGGCCCGCGAACACCACGCGCGGCGGCTGGCCTCCGGCGAGATCATTCGCGTCGAGCAGCGTGGCCACGTACGAGCCCTGGTAGTTCGCGGACGGCGTGACCGCGGCGCCCATCACGTAGCCGGTGGGCGCGGCGTAGGTGGCCGTCATCGCGTCGGTCACCGTCAAGGACCACATGTGGCTCGTGGAGCTGTTCACCGAGGCCGCGAAGTACAAGGTCTCCTGCGTCGCACCCGGCGCGCGCCAGATGGCGAGGTTGGCGACGTTGCCGCCGCCCGAGCCCGCGTTTCCACCCGGGAACGGGACCTTCCAGCGCACGATGTTCGCCACCGGATCGACGGCTTGGATGCCCTCGGCGCAGAAGTAGTACGCGTAGAACTTGCCCCACACCGGCGTGCCGAGCTGCGAGCACGAGCCCAGGTTCACCGTGCGATACGCGCCCGTGTCCGCGCGCACGAGGTACGCCAGCGCGTACGTCTGCGGGAAGAACGCCATCGTCGGCACCGCGCTCGTCCCCGTGCCCGCGATGCCCATCGCGCCAGGGCCGTACCAGGGCTGCGTCGACTTCCAGAGGAGCGTGCCGTCGCTGCCGAGGTGCGCGTAGAAGTTGTAGTAGTCGCTGGTGAAGAACACGTCGTTCGGCGTGCCGGAGGACGACATCGGCAGGCCCTGCGCGCCGGTGAGCACGAAGCCCGGGAAGTCGGTGCGCCCGTTGGTGCCCTCTTGCAAGCGCCAGCGCACGTGCTTCAAGTCGCTCGCGTCGAGCGCCACCTGCTGCTGGTAGACGGTGCTGCTGTTGGGCGACCACGAGTAGTAGAGGCCGAGGTTTCCCGAGAGCACGTTGGGGAAGCAGTTGAGGCAGCTCGTGGCCTCCGTGCTGCTGACGGGCGAGCCTCCGCCGGGCAGCGTGGCCGCGGTGCCGGGCGCCGTCTGCGCGCAGGCGTTGTTCACGCAGCTCTGGCCCGCGGACGCGTTGCAGGCCACGTCGAACGAGCAGGTCCCGGGCACGCACGAGCCGCCGCTCGAGGCCGTGCACACCTGGCCGCTCGAGCACTGGCTGGTGGCGCTGCACGGCCCGCACTGATGCGTGCTCGGACTGCAGTACGCGCTCGCGCCGCTGGCCGCGCAGTCGGCGTTGGAGCGGCAGTTGCCCGCGCAGGCGAAGTTCACGCACACGCCGTTGCCGCCCGTGTAGTTGGGCGCCACGCAGTCGGAGTCGTGGTGGCAGTTGCCCGCGACGCACGCGCCGGTGGTGGTGT
>JAFEBC010000214.1 GCA_018266095.1 Deltaproteobacteria bacterium | reverse complement strand
CGATCCGGCGGCGTCGCTGGCCGTGCTCGATGGCCTCACCTTCGGCCGCATCGCGCCGCCGTTCGACGAGCGGATGAAGCTCAAGCAGCCCACGCTGGTGGTCGGACACCCGAGCGATCCGCTGCACCCGTTCAGCGACGCGGCCAAGACGGCGCGCGAGCTCCCGGGCGCGCGGCTGGTGGCGGCGAAGTCGATCCACGAGTGGCGCACGCGGCCGGCGCGGCTCACGGCGGAGCTGGCGAAGTTCCTCGACGAGGTCTGGGCCGGGCCGGTGGCGAAGAGCGCATAGAGCGGCGTCCCGGTGCGGGAGCTGGCGCGCGCCGACCTGCCAGAGCGGCTATTTTCCCGAGCTGTCGTCGGCGTCCACGGACTTCGCGCGGTGCGTGGGCGCGCGCTTCTCGAACAGCTCGCGGCGGAAGACGATCACCACGCTCAGCACCGTGACCACGAAGGCGATGCCGAGGACGATGAGGATCTGCTTCCACGGGATCTTCGCCTCGGGCGGCGCGGTGGGCGCGGGGCGCTGACGCACCTCGGCCTGGAGCACGACCTCCTCGGGCTTGTAGAACTGCGTGCGGCCGTCATCGGCGGGCGCGGGCGCAGGCTCGGGCTCCTCGCGCGGCGGCGGCTTGCGGCGGGCCGGCGCGGGGGCAGGCTTCTCCACCTTGAGGAACGCGGTGGCGCCCGCTTCGTCATCAGCGTCGGGCGGCAGTTCGGGCGGCGGCGGCTCATCCTCAGGCGCAGCCGCGGCCTCGGGCTCGTCGGGGATCTTGGCCGACTCCTCGTTCCACCACGCGCCGCGGCGACCCTTCGGCGCCTCGGGGGCCGGCTTCGGCTTGGGCTTGGGCGGCGGAGGCGGCTCGTCGTCGGGGAGCTGGACCTGCAGGCCCTTCTTGGGCGCGCTCCCGCTCGGGGCAGGCGCGGGGGCACGCGTCGGGGGCGGAGGCAGCTTGCCGCCGTCGAGGCGTACGAACGCGGTCGCGCCGGCCTCGTCGTCGGAGGCAGGGATCGGATTGTCGTCGTCTGGTCGCTTGGCCACGGACACGTTGTCACGGTTTTCCGACTTGGCGTCCAGTCGCATTGTTGCGCTTTTTGCGATGTGCGACAGAGGCCCCAGCCCTGTCCTCGGACTATTGTGCGCGGATGCCCAAGAGGATCACCGAAGGGAAGTCCCCCTGGCTCGCCGAGCGGCACTACCACTGGCACCCGCCGTCGGGGCCGCCGCGGCTGGTGACCTTGTGCCTGGGCCCGCCGCACCAGACCGGCGGCGACTGGGCGTGCCGCGTGAACGTGACCGGCCTCGAGGTCGAGAGCGATCAGCTCGTGCACGGCATGGACGCGCTGCAGGCGCTCGAGCTCGGCATCGAGTTCCTGGCGCTGACGCTCACGCGCTCGAAGGAGCACCGCGCGGGCCGCATCACACTGTTCGACGTGCCGCTCACGCAACCGAAGCCCGTCAGGAAGGCGCGCAAGAAGTAAGCGCGGGGCACGGATCAGGGCTCCCGATCCGATGTCCGAAAACGGCCAGCAGCCGGGTCCGGCTTCGCGTATCTGAAGACGCGAAAGGTGGTTCCCATGAACGATCAGAAGACCGTGAAGCACGCGCCCGGACAACTCCTCGACCTCGGCGGCGGCCGGCAGGTCTGGATCGAGCGTGAGGGCGCGGGCGAACCCGTGCTCGTCCTCTCGGGCCTGGGCCCGGCGGGCTCGCACAGCGTGTTCCACCCCAGCTTCTCCGAGCTGGCGAAGACGCACGAGGTCATCTACCTCGACCTCTTCGGGCGCGGCTCGTCGCCGAGGCCGAAGTCGCTGCGCGAGCTCACGTTCGCGAGCGATGTCGCCGATGTGGCCGCGGCCATCCAGGCCCTCGGGCACGGCCCGCTGCACGTGTTCGGCTTCTCCTTCGGCGGCGTCCTCGCGCAGGCGCTGGCGCTCGAGCATCCGCGGCTGCTCAAGTCGGTGGTGCTGGCGAACACGCTGCACTCGCCGCAGATGTGGCAGGAGAACCACGGGAACCTGAACCGCGAGCTCCAGAACCAGTTCCCGGACGTGTGGGACCAGATCGTCGCGCTGCACGAGCGCGGCGTGCCCTCGACGGCGCCGGAGATGCAGAAGCTGTTCGCGCACGCGTTCGCGCTGGTGCGCTTCTACGATCCCGACAACGCGAGCAAGCTCACGGGCCTCTACGATCCGGCGGCGCGCAACCTCGAGCTGTACCCGATCTACTGCGGCGCCGACGTCGACTTCATCATCGGCGGCGAGGTGCCGCACATCCCGGACTTCCGGCCTCGCCTCAAGGAGATCGCGTGCCCGCTGATGATCCTGGCGGGCCGCTACGATCGCGCGCTCTATCCGCGCCTGCAGCGCGACTTCGCGAGGCACGCGCCGCAGGCGAAGTTCGTGTGGATGGAGAAGAGCGGCTCGTTCGCGCACGTCGAGGAGCCGGAGGCGCTGTTCGCGCTGCTGCGGGAGTTCTACGCGCCGCGCGGGGCCTGAGCGGGCGCGCGGGAGCGCAACGTGTCGACGGCCAGCCCGAGGGCGAGCACGCAGGCGCTGGCGACCCACAGCCAATAGCCGGCGGCATAGCCGATGATGTCGGTGTACTGACCTGCGTTGCTGCCGATGACGTGCTTGAACAAGAGGAAGCTCGAGGAGAGCGCGCTGGCCGCGACCGCGAGCCCGAGGGCGACCTTGCGGTCGCGCAGCGCGAAGAACCACGCGAGCACGAGCAGCGGATTGGCGAGCCAAGTGAAGGTGGCGCCGACCGGGTACTGGAGGCCGTGATCCGAGAGGGTCCCGAACTCCGCGAGGATGCCGAGGCCGCCGGTGAGCAGGACCGCGAGCGAGTCGCCGCAGCCGTTGTTGCCGCTGCAGTAGCACTTCTGCGTGAGGCAGGCCGCGAAGAGGGCGACGCTGATGGCGAGCGTGGCGAGGAGGAGGGGGCTGCGGGGGCGCGAGGGCGTGGACAAGGTTCGAGCGTAACTGGAAAGGGGTGGCATTGAGCGCGGCGCGACTGGAGCCCCAGCCTGAAGGCTCAGGATCAAACACCCCATCAGGCGAGTGTGATCTAGAGGTGGGATGGGATCTCGACAGAGAGCTGCAGCGATAGCGGTAGTGCAACGGGAGCTTGCAGGAGCGAAGCTGCCGAACGTGCACAACGAAGAGCGACTGAAGAGGCTAATCGAGGAGTTTGCGGCGCAGCCTGACAAGGGCCTGCCGCAGATGTTTGGCGACGCGAGCCAGCTAGAGGGCGCGTACCGGTTCTTGAGAAACGAGCACATCGATCCGGATGCGCTACTCGCCGCGCACGCGAGCGAGACGAAGCAGAGAGCAGCGCAGGCGCGACGGGTCGTGGTCGCACACGACACGACGGCCTTCGTATTCGGAGGCGAGCGACGAGAATTGGGCCGGGTGGTTGGGAAGGGGCGTGGATTCTTCGGCCACTTTGCGTTGGCGATCGACGCAGCAACAGCGATGCCGTTGGGCGTGGTGCATTGCGAGGCCGTCATGCGCGGCGACCAGGTCAAGAGCCGGAAGAAAGTCGGCCCCGACGACGCGACGAACGAGGCGCTACGCTGGAATCGGGCGGCTCGAGCGACGCACGAGATGCTGCAAGACGCGGTGCACGTGATGGATCGCGAAGCCGATTCGTACGCGTTGCTTGCCGAGATGCTGGAGCGGCAGCAACGCTTCGTGGTGCGGCTCTCGCAGCGCGAGCGACGCGCTGAAGGCGGTCCGATCGGCGAGTTGTTGGCCGGCGCGCCCGTCGTGGCCGAGCGCGAAGTGTCGCTTGGCGCTCGTAAGGCGCCGCCCGGACCAGCGTCGCGAAAGCGGCATCCCGCGCGCCACTCGCGGAAAGCGACGCTGGAGATCAGCGCCTACCAACGAGCAGAGCTGCTGCGGCCACTGACATGCGGCGCGAACTACGCGCCACGCATCGTCATCAACGTGGTGCGCGTCCTCGAAAAGGAGCCGCCGGCGGGCACCGACCCCGTCGAGTGGCTGCTGTACACGTCGCTGCCCGTCGATACGCCGGACCAGATCCTCTCTGTCGTCGATGCCTACCGGCAACGCTGGCTCATCGAGGAATTCTTCAAGGCGCTCAAGACCGGTTGCATCTATGAGCAGCGCCAACTCGAATCGCTTCATGGCCTGCTGGTCGTGCTCGCTCTCTCCGTGCCGGTCGCTTGGCACCTGCTTCGCTTGCGCACGATGGTTCGAACCGACCCAAACGCGCCCGCTGCGTCAATGGTCTCCGCTGCCCAGATCGCTTGCCTGCGCCACGAACTCGGTCAGCGCGTTCTGCCTCCTCATCCGACAACTCGCGATGTCCTTCTCGCAATCGCTCGTCTCGGCGGCCATCTGCGCAACAATGGTGACCCTGGCTGGCTCACTCTCTCCCGCGGCTTCCACGACTTGAAACTGCTCGAACGGGGCTACCAAGCGAGGGGTGATCAATCCTGAGCCTGAAGGCTGGGTCTAACCAACCAGAAAGCCCCTAGCGGGGCTGCACCGACGTGGCATCAGAGTCGGACAGTTCAAACATGGGCACGACGTTCTGTCGGGCGTGGTGCACCTTCTGTTCGCGGATGTAGCTGGAGAGAGCAGGTACATCGTCGGTAGCGATCGTGAACGCGCCGAACCCAGATTGCCAGGCGAACCGGCGCGTCTGACCCAATCGGTGATTGATGAAATGAGATGAGGCGCCCTTCACCTCGCCCACGAGACGAGCCACGGGAACAGTGCTGGGAAATCGCGCGAGCAGGTGGAGGTGGTCAGCGGTGCCTCCGATCACCACGGGCGTGCACCGCAGTTCCCACGTCTTCGCGGCGACCACTCCATATGCGTCCGCCTCGATGTCTGGCGTGATCATTGGCCGCCGCAACATCGTTCCCCAGACTAGATGCACGAACAGTTCGACCTGCTTTCGTCCCATTTCTTCCCCGCCCACCCGCACGTCAGCCTCCGCAGGAGGCTTCTTGGCTGTTTAGACCCAGCCTTCAGGCTGGGGCTCCTGTTGTTGTTGCTGACCCTGGCTTGCTGGACGCGTTCCGCCCGACGTAGCTTGGGGCTAGCACACCCCTCTGACACGGCTCGGAACGAACCCGCGCATGGTGACGCGCCTCGCCGCGCGACCACGGTGCCCGCGCGCAAAGCGGCACCCATCTCAGGTTGCCTGCGACTTCAGGGCCGCACCCCCAGCGGCGTCCGCGTGCAATCGAACGTCAGCGTCGTCACCGTGCCCGTGTCCAGCACCTCGAAGTCCCCGGGCACGATCGCCTGCAGATCGTGCGAGCCGAGCAGCCCTGACCACTTGTGCGTCGTGCGCTGATCGCTGCGCGCGGTGAACGCGATGTTGCCGCCGTCCGCGAGCGCCATCCCGTACTTCTGCAGCGCGCGCGCCACCGTGCGGGCCGCCTCGTTGGGCAATCTCGACATGTCGAAGCCGGGCTTGAGCCGCCAGCGCGAGCCGTACACCGGCGCCGTTCCCGTCGCGCTCGGACCGCCTGCGTGCGTGCCCGGGTGCACGTACGTCTTCTTGCGCATGCGCGCGTTGGGCAAGATGAAGCGGATGGCGTGGTCGATGTGTCCCGCGGCCACTTCGTCGGCGGTGAACAAGAGCGGTGAGATGGGGAAGCCCGCAGCGTCGGCGCTGGTGCACTGCTCGCCGCGGCCCTCGGGGCCGTACACGCGGGTCATGTCCCAGACCGCGAGGCAGCCGCCGTTGAACGTGCCGCCGGTGAAGTCCGCGCGCCACATCTCGAAGAGCTGGTTCGTGCGGCCATCGACCACGAGCAGGTGGCAGTCGCCGTCTTGCGTGCAGTCGTAGCCGCTCTCGCCCTCGAGGTTTCCGCCCACGGGGACGGGCATCTTCACGTGGTCGCAGTCGGGTGAGTAGAAGTCGCTCGATGCCTGGAAGTCGAGCAAGGGCGTGCTGCTGACGGCCGTGAGCACCTCGATCGACGTGTCGATCTGCAGCTTGCCGGTGCCCCACGAGCCGTTGTTCGCGAGCCAGTCGGTGATCGCCTTCGACTCCGTGTTCACGCCCGCGTCGGAGATGTCCTGGTACATCCACGCGCCGTCCGGGAAGAAGCGGCCCGCGCTGGGGCCGCCGTCGCTCGTGCCTGCGTCGGACGACCCCGCGTCGTCGTCGCCCGCGTCGGTGGCGGCGTCGTTGTCGCCGGAGCCGGAGTCGTTGGGGGATTGCGTGCCGGAGGAGCCGCCGCAGGCGACGAGCGCGAGGGCGAGTGTGCAGAGGAGGACGCTGCGCATGGATGGAACGCTATGTGCTGGCGCGCGGCAGATCCAGATCGCGACGCTGCGCGCGCGTGACGATTCGCACTCGGGAGGTGTGCGTGGGTGTCGGGTCCGGTAGGGTGGCGCGAGGGGGACGCGAATGCGCAGGGCGTGGACGCCGTGGATCATCATCGGGCTCACGATGTTGGGCGTGGCCGCGGCGCTCGTGTGGCTGGGCTGCCGCACCGTGCGCGCCAAGCTCGTTGTGCCAATGGTCCAGACGATGCGTGCGGACCACGCGCGCTTCTGGCCTGAAGCGAGCCGAGATTTGCGCACGCTCGACGCGCTGACGAACTTCCAAACTCCCACGTCCGGGCACGACGCGAGCGCCTTTCTCGAATCGGCGATCGGATTTGAGGCATCCTCGGGGACGCGGCCGCAGACGAGCGGCGCGCATGCGTTTCCCCTGGATCTGGCCGAGCGCATGCGCGGCGATGCGTGGATGAAGCTCGATCCGGCCGCCACCAAGGCGCTCGACATGAGTTGGCTGAGCGCCTTGCGCGAGTTCGAGTTTTGGGATGTGTGGCCGGCCGCCTTCGCAGGGCCCAAGCCCGTATCCGTGATCCACATCCCGGTGCCGCGCTACATCGAGTTGCAGCGGTGGTCACGCGCTCGGCTGCTGCGGGGACGCCTGGAGGGAGACGCGGCGGCGGCGCACGATGACGTGGTGCATCTTGCGGCGCTGATGTTCTCCACGCACACCTGCGTCGGGACCTTCTCCGCGACGTTGATCAGCCTGGACCTCGCGGACTTCGAAGGCCCGAATTCAAACGAGAGCTCATCGCAGGCAAGCGCACGCCGAGCCCTACGTGCACCGTGCTTCGCCCTCCAGACCGTGCTGACTCGAGAGCAGCTCAGGCAGGCGATCGCCGACTTCGGTGCGACGTCGTACGGCTGTGTGGCCATCGCCGAAGCAGCGGCTGCGGCCCTGGCTCGTCCTGGCCTGCGAAGCGAGCGGGCGGAACAGTTCGCGCTGATCGGCGCAGAGTTGGCGCGGGTGGAGAACAACTGCCGCCTCACGCCCCTCGTGCGTGCATGGAATCAGATGCCCGGCTACGAGGTGCAAGACCTCGTCGACGACTCCAAGGATTTTCTGGGAGGACTCACGTGGACGCGGCATCTGCCCATCGTGTCGGCGACCCTATTCGCCGTGCTGGACTCGCTCGCAACGCCCACCTGGTCCAATGCCTATCGACCGAAGGTGACCCCGCCATGACACGTGGGCTGCAAGTCAAGACGCGCGCTGCGCTGTACGCTGAACCCATGCGCTTGCGTCCGATCCCAATGCTGCTCTTCTTGTTCTCGACGTCGACCCTCGCCGACGCGCACGTCTACGCCGCGCACCGCAAGGTCTTCAAGAACACGCTGCACCAGGCGCCCGCCGCCCGCACGCCCGCGCCCAAGCCGCCCGACGGCGTGCTCGAACTGGTCCACTACCCCGCCCCGCTCGGACAGAACGCGGCGTACGTCACGCCGGTGCAGAAGGGGCCCAAGCGGCCCGCGATCGTGTGGCTGCACGGCGGCTTCGACTGGAGCATCGGCGAGCTCGCGTGGGCCAAGGCCGATCGCGAGAACGACCAGAGCGGGCGCGCGTTCCGCGAGGCGGGGATGGTCGAGCTGCTGCCGTCGTATCGCGGGTGCAATGACAACCCGGGCGAGCACGAATTCTTCCTCGGAGAGGTCGACGACGTGCTGGCGGCGATCGACTTCGTCAAGAAGCGGCCTGACGTCGATCCCGAGCGCGTGTACCTCGGCGGGCACAGCACGGGAGGCACGCTGGCGTTGTTGGCGGCGGCGAGCGGCGCGCCCGTGCGAGGCGTGTTCGCGCTCGGACCGGCGGCGTGGATCAAGTTCTACCGGGGCACGGGCACCGCGCTCGACAACGCTTCGCAGGACGATCGCGCCATCCGCAGCCCCGCCATGTCGGTGAGCGAGATCACCGCGCCGACGTTCGTGATCGAGGGCGAGGACGGGCTGACGCGCAGCTTCGCGCCGCTGCAGGAGTCCAAGGAGAAGGCGCCGTTGACGTTCATCGAAGCGCGCGGCCACTCCCACTTCAGCATCATCGCGCCCGCGACAGAGCTCATCGCCAAGCGGCTCATGGCCGAGGCCGGAGGCGGCGCCGCGTTCACGTTGACCCAAGCCGATCTCTCGCGCGAGCCGAAGCAGACGCCGCTCGACGACTGCATGCTCGGAGCGCTGCGCAAGCGCAAGACGCCGGCCGACGACTGCCTCGCGGACTGCTTCCAGCACGGCAAGGGCAAGCACCTCGGGGGCGGCTGCTATCACGTCTGCTTCGCGTACCAGGCCGATCGCAGCATCGGGGACTGGGTGGAGCCGCCCGAGTGGAAAGAGTGCAGCGCGAAGTTCGGACCCGGCGCGGAGGAGTACCGATGACGGAGTCGGATGCTGCTCAGCTCCAAGCCTTGACGCCGTCCATGATCTCGATCTGCGCGACGCGAGAGCGGCCGTCGTTGTGCGCCCTGGTCGGGATCGTGACCAGCTTCCAGTCGGGGAGCACGAGCGCGGTGAGCCCGTGTCCGAACACGGCGCCGGTGTCGATGCCCACGGCCCACCGGGTCACGAGCGGGCGATCGAGCACCGAGTGGCCGAAGATGAGCCGCTCCGGGCCCGTCCAGAAGTGAGCCCAGAAGCGGTGATCGGCCGGCGCCTTCGAGGGCCAATACGTCTTCGTCGCGGGCGGCTTGATGTTCTGGATGTGCATCAGGTGACGCGGGGTCTGCTGCTCGAGGGGCACGCCGGGAAACGCGCCCGCGTGCACGACGGCCGCCTCGAACTCGGGCAGCCGGATGAAGAGCGGCAGCTGCGCGAAGTACGCGTAGTGCTCCGGTCCGAGCGCGTTGCGAGTGAACGAATGCGACGGCGACAGCTTCCACAGCAGGCTGTCGCGGATCTGCAGATGCTTCTCTTCGTGGTTGCCGAGCACGCACTCGTGCTTCATCGCCAGCTCGACGCACTCGCGCGGCTGGGGCCCGCGATCGACCAGGTCGCCCGCGAAGATGACGCGGTCGCTCGAGGTGACGGCGAGCTGAGTGAGGAGCTCGACGGTCTCGTCGTAGCAGCCGTGGATGTCTCCGATGACGATGGTGCGCTTCGTGCTCATCTGTCGCTGAACCTAGTGCCTCTGCGCAGCGGCGAGCAACCGCGCCACCTCGCGCAGCTCGCGCTTACCGAGCTGACGCTTGCGCACCGCCAGCACGCGCTCACCGCGGATCCGATGCGCCGCGATGTCCCACTTCAGCGCCCTGCGCTCGAGGACGTCGTAGTGCTCGCCCCGCGGAGGAAACGGCGCAAAGCCGATCTCGAACCAGAGGCCGTCGATGACCCGCCACTGCGTGCGCGCGTCGATCTCGAACAGCTCTCGCGGCTCGGGATGACGCGCCACCACACGCTCGGGCTTCTGGAGCCTGAGGACACCCGTGCGCGGATCGACATACAGATCACCGTCGAACACCGGCATCGGCCACAGGCGGCTGTGACTCCAGAGGACACCGCCGCGCTCGACGACGATCTTCTCCACCATGCGCTCCAGGTGATCCCGCACGTGCTGTTGCACGGCGTTGCGCACGTTCAAGTGCTCACTGATCTCCGCGTACACGTCGTCCCACCGACTGCCCACGCGCGACCGAAGGAAGCGCTCGAGCGGCTTGAGGTTCTCATTGAGATCCTTGCGCCCGCGGCGGCGCGGCAAGATGGGCTCCTGCCGCGGCGCGAGTTCCCACGGCAAATGCCGTCCCGGTCGCTCCCAGCCCGCGCCCCGCCGCGGCCGCTCGACGATCACCTTGAACATGTCGCTGCGCATGTGCCGCCCCTATCCCTTCGACGTCTTGAACGTGAGCACCGGCTGCAGCGTCGCGATCTGCGTCACCAGACCGTGCGCGACCAGATCGCCGACCACGCCGTCGACGTCCTTGTAGGCCTGCGGCGCCTCCTCGAAGAGCAGCTCGCGATCGCCGCACACCACGCGGCTCCCGAGCGCGGTGCGCGTGAGCTCGTCCGCCGACCAGTGCTCGCGCAGGCGGTCCTTGCACTCCGAGCGCTTCCAGCGCCGCCCCGCGCCGTGGGCCAGCGAGAACGCCGACGCGTCCGTCTGCGCCGCGCGCGCCGTGGGCATCACGAGGTGGCTCTCCGCCCCGCGCGAACCCGGGATCACCACCGCGCCTCCGTCGGCCGGCGCCGCGCCCTTGCGATGCAGGAAGCGGTGCCGCGCCGGGTCCTGCACGATGACCGAGTTGTGCACGAGGTCCAGCACCGGCTCGCCCTTCGTGCGCACGGCCAGCATGAAGCGCTGCGCGATGAGCCGCCGATTCGCGCGCGCCCACTCGACCGCCACGTCGTGCTTGCCGAGGTAGTTGCGCAGCTCCCACGTGTCCGACATCAGCGGCTTGTCCCCGTGCTCGCGGACGTGCGCGCGCAGGACGGCCTCGCCCAGCCCGCGCGAGCCCGAGTGCACGAGCAGGAGCAGCCCCTTCTTCGAGAGCCCGAGCGCGTCGAAGGCCGCCTGATCGTGGACCTCGCTCACGCGCTGCAGCTCCGCGAAGTGGTTCCCGCCGCCGATGGTGCCGAGCGAATGCACGTGCCCCGCCTCGAGCAGCGCCGGCGCCACGTCCGACAGCGCGCTCTCGTCGAGCGGCCGATCGAGCGCCGACAGCCGCTTCTCCCAGCGATCGAAGTCGCGGAAGTGCGCCGGGAGCTGCGTCTGCCACAGCGCCATGCCGCAGCCGATGTCATTGTCGACCAGCGCCGGATACACCGCGCGCTCCGTGAGGAACGCCGCGCCGATCGGGTGCCCGCGGCCCGGGTGCAGATCCGGCAAGCCGACCGCCAGCCGCATCCCGTAGCGCTCGGCCACGCGATCGAGCTGCTGCAGCGCCTCGCCCTCGATCCAGCTCCCTGCGCGGGCGATGACGCGCACCTGGCAGGTGTTGTGGAGCTCGCGATCGGGCCGGAGCCCGGACGAGCCGATGTTCGTGTCCATGAGTTGTCTACCAATTCTTTTGCAAAGGACTGCCCGGGCCGATCGCGGTGCGGATCGCGAAAGCGCGGACGCAAGTCGGCCGATGAAGGCCTCGATGCGCGCGACTCCACGGACCGCATGACACGCGGAACCCAATGAAACTGCGGATGAATTTGACGACGCTACGTCAGGCGCAGAGGGCTGCGCGGGCTCGACGAAGCGGAGGGACTAGAAGAGGCACACCATGGGTCACCCGATCGGGCAGAAGCGAGTTGCAAAAGGAATGAGTGAGGATACGATAGCGCAAGTGGCGGGGAATTGCAAGTGAGGTGTGGAGCCTCAGCGCTGCTTTCCGCACCTCGCCTCGACCAGCGCCTTGAAGTCCTCGAAGGACTCGGGCGCGGAGAAGAACCTGCGCGGGAGCGGGTACGCGATTCCGATGCCGGGATAGACGAGGATCATCTGCTTGTTCGCGCGCCAGTGGTGGACCTCGGTCCATTTCATCAGCGCCCGGCCGCTGTCGCGCTCGAAGAACAGGCCGTCCTGTTGGACCGTCACGCTCGTTGCCTCCTGAATGGCCTTGAACGAGCGGTACCTGCGCCTCGCCAGGAAGGGGATGATGCCGAAGACCCACACCGCCACCACTCCAGGCAGGAGCACGAACGGCATGGCCGCCACGACGAACGGCACCTCGCCGGCTTCGGGGCCAAGCGTGCCCTGAGCGGGATACGGCCGCCCGGGCGAACCGGGGACCAGGAACCACAGCGCGAGGAGCAGGCCGAAGAACAAGGCTGGGAGTTGCCTCGCCCCGGGGCGCAACATCAGCCAGGAGCAACGGACGTAGTCGTCTTCACTGAGCGTTCCTTGAATCGCCAAGCAGTCCCCCCAACGCGCGAGGTGGCCAGCTTACCAGGAGGCCCTGGTGACGCGCACTGGAACTGATCGTCCCAACGCGCCGCCACGCTCCCGCAACTCTACGCGCTCCTACATGTCCCCCGTGACCCACGTCCGTCATCCACGCACCGGATGGGTCGTACACGACCGTCACGACTAGATGTATTCGCCCATGACCCCTCGCGCCTCGGCGGCCTCCTGGATGTTCGCGCTCTGCACCGCGCTCCTGTTGCACGCCTGCGGCGGCGGCGTCGAAGACACCGAGAGCGACGACCTCGACGGCGCGAAGACGAGATCGTGCACGACCACCGCGAACTGCACGGGCGGCCTCGTGTGCGTGAACAAGAAGTGCGTCGCGTGCACGTCGGACAACCAGTGCAACGCGGGCTACGTCTGCACCAGCGGCAAGTGCACCACCGCGAGCGGCGGCGGCGGCAACGGTGGTGGCGGAGGCGGCGGCAGCGATGACGGCACGCCCACGCGCACCTCGGCGTGCACCCCGCTCTCGCAGATGACCGGCACGGCCATCAACACCTCGCACGGCCGGCTCGACGGCTACGTGAGCTACGTCGTCCCGCTCGGCGGCTCGAAGTCGTGCAACGGCGACTCGACGCACATCCACGTGCAGGTGCGCGCGAACGGCAGCACGTACGACGTCGCGGTCGATGTCGGCAACGCGCCCGGCGACGCGGAGCTCTACGAGGCCGACCTCGCGATGCCCGATGGCTCGTGGTCCGAGGGCTGGCACAACGATTCCTTCTCGTACAAGGCGCTGGGCGTGACCGCGTCGCAGTTCACGAGCGAGGTGCCGGCCACGCTGGCGCAGAAGCTCGAGGCCGAGCTGGCGACGGTCAACCACATCTCCGTCTTCGGCACCGCGTACTCGTCGCACAACGGCGCGCACGACATCCACTACTACAACGGCAACGACGGCGCGCTCGTGCTGCAGCCGCTCTCGGGCAAGGCGCACGTGCTGTTCTTCCGCTTCTCGACGCAGTCGTTCTAGACCGCTGGTTTCCAGGCGGCGGCCTGCTCCAGGCGATCGCCGCCGAAGAACAGCTCGCCGCCGCGGATGAACGACGGCGCGCCGAACAGCCCCAACGCATCGGCGCGCTCCGTCTGCGCGCGCAGCTTCGGCTTCTCCTCGGCGGAGGCCGCGCGGGTCAGGTAGCTCACGGCGTCCAGGCCCAGCGCGCTCAAGAGCGGGCGCAGCACCTGCGCGTCGGAGATGTCGAGATCGTCGACGAAGTTGGCGCGAAACACGCTCCTGACAAAAAGTGGCAGTAGCCCTTGCGGGAGCGTGAGCGCGACGCGCGCGGGCAACACGGAGTTGCGCGGGAACACGCTCGGCTTCTTGAACGGGAGGGCCTGGGCCGCGCAGAGCCGCTCCACGTCGCGCCACATGTAGTGGCCTCGCACGGGGTTCAGGTTGAACGGCGAGGTGGTGATGCCGAGCTGCTTCTGGAAGATGGGCCCGAGCAGGAAGGGCCGCCACTCGACCACGAGCCCGTGACGAGCGGCGACCTCCTCGACGCGCTCGGCCGCCGGATACGAGTACGTGCTGGCGAAGTCGAACCAGAACTCGAGCGTGTCGGCCATGCGCGCGAGTGTGCTGTGTGCGGCGGCGGCCCTCAAGTGCGGTGCACCACGGCGGGTGCAGGGCTCGTGTAGGCTGATGTGGTCGTCAAACCATGCGGTCAACTTTCCGGGAGTGGATCGATGCGACAGCTCTGGGCCTTCATGATGTGCGCGGCGGCGGTGGCTTGCTCAGGTGGCGAGGGACCGCAAGGTCCGAAGGGCGACACGGGCGCGGCTGGACCCAAGGGCGACACCGGCGCGCCAGGTGCCGCTGGCGCCAAGGGTGACAAAGGCGACAAGGGCGACCCCGGAGCGGCGGGCGCGACCGGACCGATCGGCCTCACCGGAGACAAGGGCGACAAGGGCGACAAGGGTGACAAGGGCGACACAGGCACCATGGGCCTCAAGGGCGACAAGGGCGACACGGGGCTCAAGGGCGACAAAGGGGACAAGGGCGACACCGGCCTGAAGGGCGACAAGGGAGATCCCGGCGTCGCCAGCACACAGGCGCCCCTCTCGATCGACGGCGCAGGCATGCTCTCGATCGCCTTCGGCAGCAGCTCATCGACGGCCGTCCGCGGAGACGACGCGCGCCTGTCCGACGCGCGCGCGCCGCTGCCCGGCAGCTCGAGCTACATCCAGGCATCTCCACAATCCGCGCAGGGCGCGAGCATCAACATCAGCGGCGATGTGACCTTCGGCGGCGCGCTGCACGGCGACGGCTCGCAGCTCACGGGCGTGCCCGCGCTCAACGCCGAGACGGTGAACTTCTCCGGCGACGTCACGGCCCACACCATCGCCGCGCCCGACGTCGGCGCGCAGCGCCTCACGGTCTACGACGACGCCAGCATCGGCGGCGCCCTCACGGCGGGTGGCGCCATCAGCGCCCAAGACGTGTACCCGGCGTTCCGCGCCGGGCTCGTGCTCGACCAGTACAACCAGTTCGGCCCGCTCGCGATCTCGAGCTTCACCTGGCAGCCGCTCACCAACGGCCGCAGCGTGATGCAGTTCGGCCAGGGCGACTACCTCGCCTTCACGGACCAGAGCCTCTTCTACGAGCCGAACGTGGGCCTGAGCATCTCCGCGTGGGTCTCGACGCAGGCGGCCTTCAGCGTGGTCGACTACTACGAGTGCGGGCCGTACTTCCTCACGCTGCAGATCGACGATCAGGGCCTGCCGTTCGCGGTCTACGATCGCAACTCGACGCGGCCCTACGTTCGCGGCACCCAGCCGGTGACCGACGGGCAGTGGCACCACCTCGCGTTCACCCACGACGACAAGGGCCTCGTGGATCGGCTCTTCGTGGACGGCGCGCTGGTCAACGAGAACACCGCCGCCAGCGCGACGCCGCCGCTCGCGGGTCCGCTCGACCTGCCCAACGGGAGCTGGCCGGTGCTGGTGGGCGCGAGCATCAACTGCTCCAAGCAGCTCGTCTACGGCGCGGGGATGATCGACGGCCTGCGCGTGTGGAAGCGCGCGCTGCCGCTGACCGAGGTGCAGGCGG
>JAFEBC010000213.1 GCA_018266095.1 Deltaproteobacteria bacterium | reverse complement strand
TCCAGAACTCTTGGGCCAGGCGCTGTCGGACTGACTTGGTGTCGGACCGGCCACGGTCGGTCACAATCGTAACAGGCTGAAATCACGGGCGATTTTAATCGGCGCGCGTTGGCCCGATTTGCGCAAGTGGCTCGATCGCCAAACCGCAAGCGCGACTTCGCCGTACAGGCCGCGTCTGCCCGATCGGGAGCCCGCCATGACCGCACGCCGCACGCTGACCACCGCCTCCGCCCTCGCCGCCCTGACCGTCCTGGGCACGGCCAACGCGGGCGACACCCGGCGCTACGTGCTCGAGGGCGACCAGATGTTCGTGGGCGTGCAGGTGGACCTGGGCAAGAGCCAGCTCTCGACGATCTCGCACGCGCTCGACGGCCAGGTGTCGCTGACGGCCGAGGGCGGGCACGCCAAGCTGACGGTGCCGGTGAGCTCGTTCGAATCGGGCAACGCGCTCGTGGACGTGGCGCTGGCGAAGGCGCTGGAGAGCGACAAGTTCGCGGTGGCCGAGTTCGAGGGCACCTCGCCGGCCGTGGGCCAGGACAGCACGGTGACGTTCGCGGGCACGCTGCGGCTGCACGGCGTGGAGCACAAGCTGTCCGTGCCGGTGCGCGTGGTGCGCGAGCGGAATCTGATGTTCGCGCACTTGCTCTTCGTGCTGAACGCCGAGGACTTCGGCATCGAGCGGCCGTCGCTGGGTGGCGTCAAGGCCGGGGACCGCATCGAGGTGCAGATCGCGGCGCGGCTGCACCAGGCGTCCTCGGTGGCGTCGAACTAGCCTCAGGTCGACCTTGCGCCGGCTCGGTGGAAACCCTCCGCGTCTCCGCGTTGAGGTTCTGCTCTTTGACTTGACGCCGCCCGCCGTCCCGCATACTCCCCATTCAGGAGCGGAGTAGTTCGTGCTGCGAAAGCAGCAGCGGGTGGTCGACACCACGGCGTTTGCCCGGTCACCCGGCCTCGGCAGTCTCGAGGATGAACGAGAGCTTCGGACCAGGTTCACCCTGGCCGAGCCCTCGTGCGCCCCTTGCGCAACCTGGACACGGTCAGGCCCCATGAGGAGGCCCGCGTGTCGCGCACTGTGCTCAAGATCGTCCTCGCCGCCGCAGTCACGTTGCCCGCGTTGTTCGTGCGGCTCGCGCATGTCCACCTGCCGCCGCTCGCAGAATCGGCCGTGTTCGGGCTCGCGGTGGTGGCCTCGGCCTTCCTGCTCGCGTGGGGCGCGGAGACGGCGCAGAAGGACATCTCGGCGGCGCTGGCGACGGCCCTGCTCGCGGTGATCGCGGTGCTCCCCGAGTACGCGGTGGACCTCTACTTCTCGTACACCTCGGCCACCGTCCCCGAGCACGCGCACTTCGCGGCGGCGAACATGACGGGCAGCAATCGCCTGCTCATCGGCATCGGCTGGCCGCTCGTGGCCGTGGCCTTCGTCATCGGCGCCAGGCGGCGCAAGGCCGAGCCCACGCTGGTGCTGGACGAGTCGCGGCGCTTCGAGCTCGCGTTCCTGGCGGCCGCGTGTGTGTACGCATTCATCATTCCGTTCAAGAATTCGATCAGCCTCGTCGACTCGGTGATCCTCATCGCGCTCTTCGCGACGTACATGTGGCGCGCCTCGCGGCACGAGCACGAGGAGCCCGAACTGCACGGCGTGGCGGGCGATCTTGCCGAGCTGCCGCAGACCAAGCGGCGCCTCGCGGTGGGCGCGCTGTTCCTGGGCGCGGCGGGCGTCATCCTGGCCTCGGCCGAGCCCTTCGCGACGGGCCTCGTGGCCTCCGGAAAGGGCCTGGGCCTCGACGAGTTCCTCCTCGTGCAGTGGGTGGCGCCGCTCGCGTCCGAGGCGCCGGAGCTGATCGTGGCCGCGCTGTTCGCCTTCCGCGGAAACGCCGACGCGGGCCTGGGCGCGCTGTTGTCGTCGAAGATCAACCAGTGGACGCTGCTCGTGGGCTCGATCCCCATCGCGCGCTTCGCGGGCGGCGGCGGGACGTCGTTGCCGCTCGATGGCCGCCAGCACGAGGAGTTCTTCCTCACGGCGGCGCAGGCGCTGATGGCGTTCGCGGTGGTGAGCGACGTGAAGTTCCGCCGCTGGGAGGCGGTGGCGCTGTTCCTCCTGTTCATCATCCAGATCCCCATGCCCGGCGAGCACATGCGGATGATCTTCGCGTGGGTGTACCTGGGCGTGGCGGGCGTCATGCTCATCCTGCACCGGCGCGAGCTGCCGAAGATGGTGCGCGCGCTGGTTTCCTAGAGGCGGCGGCAGGCGGCCTGTTACACTCGTGGCATGGCCGCGCACGAGGTCCAGCTCGAGCTCCGCACCATCCGCTGCCCGCGCTGCGCCGGCGAGATCGTGCTGCGCATCCAGGCCGACGAGGTGAGCGGCCAGGTGCGCCTCGAGCTCGACACCGCGTGCGTGTCGTGTGGCGTGTCGCCGTGGAACGAGTCTGACCAGCGGCTGCTCGTGTTCCGCCCGGGCGCGGCCATCGGCGATTCGCTGGCGGGCGCGGCGAGCGACTTCGCGGCGCAGTTGTCGGCGGCCCAGACGCGGGTGGATGCGCTGCTTGCGCGGCAGACGGACCTCGAGCGCGACTTGCAGTCGGCCAAGCGCAGCGTGTCGCGGGCCAGCGCGGACGAGCGGCGGCGCAAGGAAGAGCTGGAGGCGGAGCTGCGCTCTGACATCACGCGGCTCGAGGGTGCGCTGGCGGACGCGCGGGCCGAGGTGCGGCGGTCGGAGGAGGCGACGCGCGGGTCGGTGACGCCGGGGAAGCGGGCGATTGAGCTGGAGTAGCCCTCACTCCACGTAGATCAACGAGTCGCGGATCATGATCCGAGGGCCGCGGTAACGGCTTGGCTTGAAGTAGGCCCTACAGGTCCATCTCTTGAACCCATCTGCTCGCGGCTCTTCCAAAGCCATCCCAAATTGTTCCACGGATTCGATAGTGCCCGTGGAGTACCGCGAGGTTCTGACCGCAAATGGGTGCCCCACCAATGGCAACCAACGCTTCCCCTCCCGTGATGGGGCTCCAGCTATGAAGCTCTTTGGACCCTTCGATGGTGATTTCGAGTAGCCGGCCTTGCGCCGGGTCTCCAGTGCGGAACATCAGAGACTCAGAGGGGCCACACGATCCGTCGGCGGACACTCGTTTCAGCTCTGGTTGAGTCTCGAACTTTGGAGCCGACCGACCTTCTGGCGGTATCGCAACCCTCCAAACGACGTCGCCCATTGTTCGGTCTGCTTGCATGACTTGGGGAGTCAGAGTCCTTCCGGACTTGAGAAGAATCTCCAAGCGAAATTCTCTTCCAACGGGCAGGTCCTTCGTTGCCCTCAGAAAGACCTGCTCAATTCGCACGCCGCTTGTACGCGAGAGAACCTCGGCTTGGATTGCTTCGTCAGCACCGACAGCAACAAACCGAGCACGATCGAATTGTTCTGGCGCCACGAAGGCGGCATTGCTCCCGAACCCGCCGACCCAAACATTGGGTCTGGAGCCTATCGGCCCTTGTGGCGGCCAGACCTGGATGTAGTGCGCGCAGGTACAGGCCTCCGTAGGATCCGCGAGAGAGCAACACAGAACCGCGATCCAAACCAACTTGGTAGCCATGGACGGCATTTCTACAATCCCGCGGCCGTGCTGATCTGAGGGCAGGCGGGTCCTCGCACCACCACAACACCATGGATCCGCTGCATCAGTCCCCCCCGGAAAGCGCTGCGCGAATCATAGGGCGGATTGTCGCCGGGGTCTATCACGGCTTCTTGAACCGCTCCGCCGTCGTCCCGTCGTTCGCGACCATCTCGTCGAACACGATGCGCTGCTGCGCCCCTTGCCCCGGCAGGCCCGACTCGATCACGAACGCCGAGCACGGCAGCTTGTCGACGCAGCGGAAGTCCTTGTAGTTCGCCTCGTTGAGCGAGCCGTCGCCGAGCTTCTGCTGCACGCGCACGAGCTGGAACGTCGTGAGATCCACGAAGTCGTCCTCCGAGCGCCCGTCCGGCCGTGTGCTGCGCAGGTGCGCGACCGGGTGGCCGTCGATCACGTCATCCGCCAGCCGCTCCAAGGTGATGTGCTTCTGCTCGGCATCGACGAGCGGGCCGTTGAAGTCCGCCACAGCGCGGCGATCCTTCAATTCATCCTCGGTCAGCTTGCGCGGCTCCTTCGCGGGCACGAACGGGTTCACCTCCCAGCCCTCGTGGCCGTCGAACGTGCGCACGAAGTTGCCTTGAGTGAACCGCGCCTCCTCGCGCACCAAGCCCGCGCTCGCAATATCGACGATGAGCGGCACCTTCTGCGGCCCGAGGAACAGCGTTCCCGCCAGATGCGCCGTGGTCCACGCATGCACCCGCTCCGGCCCGCCGCGCGCCGCCAGATGCTTCGCCAGGAGCTCAGTGAGATCTCCTGAGGCGGTCCGCTGCGCGCCTGCGCAACCGAACATGCCCGCGCACGCGAGCGCGACACCGATCAGACCAACGTTCACGCTGCGCATGTACGCTCCTCGAGAAGAAGTTTGGATCCCAGACAGACGAACGCCCCGGTCCGGCATTCAAGCCAGAACCGGAGCGTCGACTTCAAGGCTCGAGCGCCTTGTCTGCTGCGAGCTCGACTACCAGACCTCGCACGAGTTCTTCGGCGCCATCGGCGTGCCTTCCGCGCAGCCGAACACCTCGCGGAAGTCCTTGTTGTCCTGCGCCGGGCCGTTCACGCGCCAGCGGGCCAGCGAGTGCTCGTTGGTCTTCGCCTGGCTGCGCGCCGCCTGCGGACGGTAGTTCGTGCACCACGTCTGCGCGAAGGCGATGAAGAACGCCTGCTCATCCGTGAACCCGCCGGTGACCGTGTGCGGGGTCTTGCCCGGCCGGATGTTCTTGTACGCCTTGAACGCCAGCTTGAGGCCGCCGATGTCGGCGATGTTCTCGCCCAAGGTCAGCTTGCCGTTGAGCATCGCCTTGCCCTGCTCGTCCTCGACGGCGACGTAGTTGTCGTACTGCGACACCACGCAGGCCGTGCGCTTGTCGTACTCGGCCTTGCTCTTCTCGGTCCACCAGTTCTTGAGATTTCCCTCGGCGTCGTACTGGCTGCCTTCATCGTCGAAGCCGTGCGTGATCTCGTGGCCGATGACCATGCCCGCGCCGCCGAAGTTCGCCGTCGGGTGCTGCGTGTCCTTGAAGAACGGGTACTGCAGGATGCCGGCCGGGAAGGTGATGTCGTTGAGCGCCGGGTTGTACTGCGCGTTGACCAGCGCGGGCGGCATGCCCCACTCGCCGCGGTCGAGCGGCTTGTCGATCTTGGCGAGGTCGCGGTGGTGCTCGAACGTCGAGGCCGCCCAGCGGTTCTCCAGGCTCGACGCGGTGCCGATCTTGAGCGCCCCGTAGTCACGCCACTTGTCCGGGTAGCCGATCTTGTTGACGATGGCCGAGAGCTTCTTGGCCGAGGCGGCCTTGGTCTCGTCGTCCATCCACGTCAGCGTGGCGAGGTTCGCGTTGAAGGCGTCCTCGATGCCCTTGATCATCGCCTGCGTCATCGGCTTGCTGGTGCCGCCGAAGGCCTTCTCGACGTAGGTGCGGCCGACCATCTCGCCGAGCTGACCGCTGGTCGCGGCCACGCAGCGCTTCCAGCGCGGCAGGAGCTGCTTGGCGCCGGTGAAGCTCTGGGTGAAGGCGAACTCGGCGTCCAGGTACTTGCCGCCCAGCGACGAGGCGGCCTGCGCCATCGCGCGCCACTTGAGGTACGTCTTGAGATCTGCGAGCTTCTTCTTGTCGGCCACGATGGCGCCGAAGCCCGTGTAGAACTTGGGCACCGCCACGTTGATGGCCTGCACGTCCTTGATGCCCGCGCCGGTGAAGTACGTGTCCCAGTCGAAGCCCTTGCTCGAATCGACGAGGCCCTTGCGGTCCAGGCGGTTGTAGAGCGCCTTCGGGTCGCGGCGCTCGACGCGGCGGAGCGCGTTGTCGGAGAGCGACGACTCGACGGCCAGCGCGGCGGCGGCGTGCTTCTTGGCGTCGGCCGGCTTCTCGCCGAGCAGCGTGAACATCGTCTCCTGATAGGTCGCGTACGCGGCCTTCACCTTGCTGAGCTGATCCTTCTGCTCACCGGCCGGGTTGTAATAGTCCTTGTCGGGCAGGCCCATGCCGCCCTGGTCGGCGCTGCCGATGACCTTGGTCGCGTCCTTGGCGTCCTGATCCGAGCCGAAGTTGAAGAACGCGTTCACGCCGCGCGACTGCAGCAGCGCGACCTCCTTGGCGAGCGACTTGCCGTCCTTGATGCCGTCGATCTCCTTCAGCTCCTTCTTGAGCGAGGCGAGCGAGGCCTTGTCCTTCGACTCGTCCATGCAGGTCCCGTAGTAGTCCGCCATCTTCTTGGCGTCCGGGTTCTGCGTCTCGAGCTTGCCGGCGGCGGCCTGCTCGAAGAGGTCCTTCACGAGGGCCTCGTTGCGCGCGGCGATCTCGTTGAAGCCGCGGCCCCAGGCGGCGCGGTCGTCGGGGATCGGCGTGGCCTTGAGCCAGCCGCCGCAAGCGAACTGGTAGAAGTCGTCGCAGGGCTTGACCGTCTTGTCGAGCGCGGACTCGTCGAGCGCCGTGAGCTTGGACATCGCGGCGATGGCGGCCTCGGTGGCCTTGTCCATCACGGGCGCGGCGGCGGCCTGCACCTTGTCGGCGGCAGCGGCGGCCTTGTCCATCATGCCCGGCGCGGCGGCCGTGCTCGAGGACGCGCCAGCGGCGGTCGACTTGGCGGCATCGCCCGCGGGCTTGGCGGCGTCGGCGACGGTCTTGGCCGCATCACCGGCGGCCTTCATCTGATCAGGGGTGGGCTGCGGGGCCGACTGACAGGCCGCCGCGAGCAGCGCGGACAACAGGGACAGCTTGAGACGAGACATGCGTACTCCGGGGGTTGTGAAGTGCTGGAAAAACGGCAGAGCGTGCGGGCAAACCGACGACAAACGTGACGAGCG
>JAFEBC010000212.1 GCA_018266095.1 Deltaproteobacteria bacterium | reverse complement strand
GCAGCCGGCCGAGTTGAAGCAGTCCTCGGCCGAGAGGCACTGGTCGCCCGAGAGGCCGTACTGGCACTTGCCCAGATCGTCCGCCGGGTTGGGGTGGAAGCACTGCGCCTGTCCGTAGTCGTTGCTGATCGGGCAGTCGGGCGTGACGCGGCAGAGCGAGAACAGGCAGATGCGCGACTTGCCCGGGAAGAGCACGCCGCCGTCCGGCTCGACGTTGCAGGTGGAGCCCGCGGTCCCGACCGGGCACGCGCCCGTCTCCGAGCAGTGCGGCAGGCCCACGCAGCGGTTCACCACCGCGCCCGTGCTGGTCTGCGTCTGGAAGCAGAGCGCTCCCGGCGCGCAGCCGTCGCTGGACGAGCCGCCCAGGATGCAGCCTGCGTTGCCGCCGTCCGCGCGCAGCTCGAGGTCGGTGCAGAGGCCGGCGTTGCACGTCTGCGGCTGGGGACAGTCGAGGAAGGTCGTGCAGTTGATGGGGTTCTTGGGCGAGCAGATGTTGAACGGGTGCGCGGCGCCCTCGCAGTAGAAGCCGTCGGGGCAGGGCGTGTTCTGGTCGCAGTTGGGCGTGCAGTCGCCGTGCACGCACTCGGTGCCCGCGCCGCAGGTGGCGCTGCCGAGCACGCAGACCGTGCCGCCGTCGGGCTGTGACGTCGACGAGGTGCTGTCGCCGCACGCGCCGCCGCTCGCGCTCATGAACGCGCCGATGAAGCCGACGAGCAGCGCTGCCATGAAACCGGTCCGACCCTGTGCCTTCTGCGTCATCACTGAATCTCCGAATCTAATGCGCGACCGCCCAGCTCTTGCCGACACCCAGCTCGACCACCAGCGGCACCTTCAACTCCGCCGCCTGCTCCATGCCCTGCCGCACCAGCGCGCTCGCCCGCTCGGACTCCTCGGGCGGCCCTTCGAGCACGAGCTCGTCATGGATCTGCAACAACATCGACGACGAAAGGCCTGCTTCCTTCAAGGCGACATCCACACGCAACATCGCACGTTTGACCAGGTCCGCCGCCGTCCCCTGGATGGGAGTGTTCACCGCGATGCGCTCCGCGCCCATGCGCACCGCCGGGTTCTTGCTCAGGATGTCGGGCACGTAGCGCCGCCGGCCGAACAGGGTGCTGACCTCGCCCGACTTCTTGGTGGCCAGGACCACGCCGTCGAGCCACGCCTTCACGCCCGCGTAGCGCGCGAAGTAGCGGTCGATGATGTCCTGCGCCTCGCGGTTGCCCAGGCCCAGCCGCTGCGCGAGCCCGAAGCCCGAGAGGCCGTAGGCGATGCCGTAGTTGATCATCTTGGCGATGTCGCGCTGCTGCCGCGTGACCTCGGCGGGCGGCACGCCGAACGTCTCGCCGGCCGTGCGCACGTGCAGGTCCTCGCCCTTGAGGAAGGAGTCGATGAGCACCGCGTCTTCCGACACGTGCGCCAGCACGCGCAGCTCGATCTGCGAGTAGTCGGCCGAGATGAGCACCTTGCCCGGCGCGGCCACGAAGGCCTCGCGGATCTTCGCGCCCAGCGGCGTGCGGATCGGGATGTTCTGCAGGTTCGGATTCACCGACGACAGGCGCCCCGTGGCCGCCACCGACTGGTCGAACGTGGTGTGGATGCGCCCGTCGGCCAACACGTCGCGGGGCAGGGCGTCGAGGTAGGTGTTCTGCAGCTTCACGAGCTGGCGGTGCTCGAGGATCTTCGCGGGCAGCGGGTGCTGTTCGGCGAGCTTCTCCAGCACCTCCTGGTCCGTCGACGGCCCGGTCTTGCCGCGCTTGAGCACGGGCAGGCCCAGCTTGTCGAAGAGGATCTCCGCGAGCTGCTGATTGGAGGCCGGCGAGAAGTCCTGGCCCGCGAGCGCGATGATCTCCTTGAGCAGCGCGTCGGCCTGCGCGGTCACGTCGACGGAGATCTCCTGGAGCCGCTTCACGTCCAGCGCGATCCCGCGCAGCTCCAGGCCCGCCAGCACGTGCAGGAGCGGCAATTCGAGCTCGCGGTAGAGCTGCTTCAGGCCCGGCTCGGCCTCGAGCTCCTTGCCCAGCGTCTCCGCGAGCAGCCGCGCGCCCTCGGCCTGCGCGCACGCCACATCGCCGACATCGGCGGCCGGCAATTCCGCGAGCGGCGTGGACTTCTTGCCGCGGCCCGACTTCTGGGTGAGCTCCACGAGCGACGGCAGCTCGCACGAGATGCGCTCGCGCGCGGAGACGATGAGGTCGTGATCGCGGCCCGTGGCGTCGAGGAGATAGCTGAGCAGCCGCCCGTCGAGATCGAGGCCCTGCAGGGCGATCCCGGCCCGCGAGAGCGCGATGAGCTGCCCCTTGAGCTCGTGCCCGTCCTTGGCGATGGCCGCGTCCTCGAGCAAGGGCTTGAGCCGCGAGAGCACCTGCGCCTTGGGCAGCGGATCCGCCGCGAAGAGATCGCCGCCCGCCGTGGCCCCGCGATGCCCGATGGGCACATACGCCGACTGCGGCTCCGCGCCCCCGAGCGAGATCGTCACGCCCAGGAGCTGATCCCGCAGCGGCGCGCCCTCCGTGGTCAGCACGTGCACGCCGAGCCGCGGCTGCGCGCGGGCCACGGCCACCAGCGCGTCCAGCTCGGCCAAGGACTTCACCGTGGACCGCTTGCCCGCGGGCGCTGTCGGCGCAGGCCGCGGCAGCTCGGACAACAGTCGCGAGAACTCGAGCTCGGTGAACAGCGCGCGCGCTTTCGGCTCGTCGAGCGGCTTTCTGCCCAAGTCCTCGACCTTCCACGGCAGCGGCAGGTCGTCGAAGAGCGCGATGAGCTTGCGCCCGCGCCGCACCGTCTCGAGGTTCGCGAGCAGGTTCTCGCGCAGCTTGGGCTTCTTCACCTCGGCGGCGTGCGCGAGCACTCCTTCGAGCGAGCCGTACTCCTCGAGCAGGCCCGCGGCCGTCTTCTCGCCCACGCCCGGCACGCCCGGCACGTTGTCGATCTTGTCTCCCGTGAGCGCGAGCAGGT
>JAFEBC010000211.1 GCA_018266095.1 Deltaproteobacteria bacterium | reverse complement strand
ACCGGCGCCGACGCGCTCAGCGCGCTCTCGATGCCCGCGCTCACCGACGTGGTGGCGTTGCGCCTGAGCATGAACCGCGCCCTCGCGTCGCTCGACTTCGGTGGCCTGCAGACCGTCCGCGACGACCTGACCATCGCCGGCAACCCTGCCTTGAGCCGCTGCACCGCCGGCCGGCTGTGGGTGAGCCTGACCACGCGCCCGCCGCACACGAACCTCTCCGCGAACCAGGACCGCACCTGCGGCCAGTCGGACCTCTGCGCGCAGGTCTCCGTGCCGGAGATCACGAACGGCAAGGTGTTCCAATGCATCGACCAGGCCTCGTACGCCAAGCAGGAGTCGGGCTGCGCGGGCCTGGGCGGGTACCTCTTGTGGTTCGAATCCGCCTCCGAATGGTCCGCGGTGAGGGCGCGCTTCGCCTCGAAGCAGCTCCCGGAGTCCTGGGTCGGCTACAGCGACGCGGCCAGCGAGGGCCAATGGCGGGCCACCAGCGGCTTCACGGGCTACGACCCGACCGCCTCGAGCGGATTCTGGATGAGCGGCGAGCCGGGGAACGCTGGGGGCTCCGAGGACTGCGCCGTGGCGGGCGCGGGTGGCGCTTACGCGTCCGATTGTTCGATCGAACGCCCGCGCGTGTGCCGGGTGCCGATGCACTAGACTCTCGGCCATGACCTTCCACCCCGTCGTGCCCATCCTGCGCAGCTTCGACGAGACCAAGGCCCGCGAGTTCTACGTGAACTGGCTCGGCTTCAAGGTCGACTGGGAGCACCGCTTCGAGCCCGGGACGCCGCTCTACATGCAGGTCTCGCGCGGCGGCTGCGTGTTGCACCTGAGCGAGCACCACGGCGACGGCAGCCCGGGCGCGCACCTCCGCATCCGCGTGGACGACCTCGAGGCCTTCCACGCCGAGCTGCAGACGCGGCCGTACAAGAACTACCGGCCGGGGCTGCAGGACCAGGAGTGGGGCGCGCGGGAGATGTGCGTGCAGGACGGCGCGAGCAACCTGCTCGTGTTCTATCGCGACCTGAAGAAGTGAGCGGCGGGCGCGGGCCACGGGGAGCGGTCCGCGCCGGCTCGTCCAACCTCTAGTCGCGCTCGGCGTGCGCGGCGGTGCGCAGCGTGAAGCCCAGCGCCGCGGCGAGGTCACGGGCCTCCTCTTGGAGGAGCCGCGTGTTGTCCGGGCCCATGCGCAGGAGCGCCTTCTCCACCGGGCCGAGCGACTCGAGGCTCTGGTCGGCGAAGACGAACAGCGCGCCCGAGCGGATGATCTTCGGCGGCCGCTCGCGGATGGGCGCGTCGCTCAGGCGCTGCAGCGCGTCCTGCGTGGCCTCGTCGATGCTGCGATCGGGGTAGCCGAGCTGGTGATACGCGGTCTGCAGCAGCGGGTGCACGGCGCGGTAGACAGCCGCGAACTTCTGCGGATCGATCGAGCGCGCGACCTTGGCGAGGAGATCGAAGCGCACGTGCCCGCGGGCCGAGAGGAGGTAGTCGTCGCCCACGGGCGTCGCCGGGAAGGGCTGGTCCGGCGCGAGGAACGGGACCTGCGCGCGCGGCGAGGTGTCGCGAGCGATCTGATCGGTCACCGTGACCCAGCGCACGAGCAAGCCGTCGGCGGCGAGCCAGTTCTTGAAGGCAGACAGCGGGGAGAGCCCTGCGAGCTGGTCGCGGAGCTGGGTGTCGCTGTCCGTCACGGGCGGCACCGGGACATCGGGCGGCGGGACGGGCTTGGCCGCGGGCGCCGGTGCGGGCGCCGCGGACGCGATCGGCGCCGGGGGAGGAGGCGGCGGCGTGAGCCTGCGCCAGAGGAAGTACGCGCCGGTCGCCGCAGCGACCAGGCCGAGCGCGATGGCCCACGGGCCTCGGGGATTGCGGCGCTTGCGGGCCACGTTCTGGAAGAGTTCGGCAGCCATGAGTGCTCCCTTCGCGGTGGACGAACCAGACCGTTGCTTGGGGTTGAACAAGCGGGGGCCCGGATTTGTTCTCTCGATCCCGGAGAATCCAAGAAGGGGTGCGCCGGGCTGTGTCACCGTTTCCACCCACGGACGGTGGCGGAGATGGCCAGCGGTGGTGGGCCAAAGAGACTCGCGCAGGCCGCCCGGTGTCCCGGAACGACCTGCGCGAGAACTGGTTGAACCACTCAACCATTGAGCCAGTGGACCATTCGACCAGCGGCCCACCGCCGTTTGGACCGGCCGGCTAACAGGCCGCTACCAGGCCGCTAGTAGGCCGCCAGCGCCGCCCGCTTCCACGTGCTGTCCGCCACGCACACGTAGACGAAGCCCGAGTCCCAGCGGATCTCGCCCGCGTTGCAGGCCGCATTGGAGGCCGGCGACTGCGTGTCGCGCAGACGGATCGTGCCGTTCACGATGTCGAGCGACGCGGTCGGGCTCTCGGTGCCGATGCCGACCTTGCCCGTCGAGGTGACGGACACGGGGTTGCCCGCCGCCATGTAGGTGGCGAACTCGAAGTACACGCCGGGGATGAAGGCCGAGGTGCCGGCCCCGCCGCCCGGGTACGCGTTCTGCGTGCAGCGCATGGCGAAGGTCGAGTTCGTCGTGTCTGCCAGGCGCATCGTGTACTGCTGGCCCGCGACCAGGGTGACGCCGGTCACCGGCCAGAGGTTGACGCCCACGGTCACCGCGACCTGGGCCTGGTACAGGATCGGGCCGGTGTAGCTGCCCGAGTGGATCTCGAGCGCCACGCTCGGCTTGGCCTGGTTCATGGTGAACGAGACCTGCGTCAGGCGGCCCGACACGGCCGGCGTGAACGTCTGGTACATCGCGCTCGTGAACGCGCTGCAGTTGGTGGTGCCCGTCCACGACTGGTCGACCGCGTTGGTGGCCGGGCCGGCGGTGGCCGCGTAGATGTGCGAGCCCGAGGTGACCCATGGGAGGTTCGCCGTCTGCGCGTAGACGCTCAGGTCAGGCGCGTCGGTGAGGCCGAGGTACGACGTGGTGCCCGCCGGGCCAGTGGCGCCCGGAGGCCCCTGGATGCCCTGCGGACCGTCCGCGCCGGTGTCGCCCTTCGGGCCCTGGGGGCCGGTGTCGCCCTTGTCGCCCTTGTCACCCTTCGCGCCGGCAACGCCCTGCGCGCCGGTGTCGCCCTTCGGACCCTGCGGGCCCGTCTCGCCGTTGCACACGTACGAGGGGGTGCCGAAGAGGCCGTTGACGACGGGGGTCAGGCTCTGGCCGCCGTTCGGGCAGACCGCGCCCGCGCCGACCGCCGCCACCTCGACGCTGTCGCCGTTCGAGCCGTTGGCGCCATTCGCGCCGTTCGCGCCCGCGGCGCCGGTGTCGCCCTTGGGGCCCTGCTCGCCCTGGTGGCCGGTGCAGATGTAGCTCGGCTCCCCGCGGATGCCGCCCACGATCGGCGTCACCTTCACTCCGCCGTCGGTGCAGTTCAGGCCCGACAGCTCGGCGAGGACCTCGACCGAGTCGCCGTTGGCGCCATTCGCGCCGTTGGCACCGTTCGCGCCCGCGGCGCCGGTGTCACCCTTCGGGCCCTGCGCGCCGGTGTCTCCCTTGTCACCCTTCGCGCCCTGCGGGCCGGTGTCGCCCTGGGGGCCCTGGAGGCCCTGCGCGCCGGTGGCGCCGGTGTCGCCCTTCGCGCCAGTCGCGCCGGTGTCACCCTTGAGGCCCTGCGCGCCAGTCGCGCCCGTGTCACCCTTGAGGCCCTGCGCGCCAGTCGCGCCGGTGTCGCCCTT
>JAFEBC010000210.1 GCA_018266095.1 Deltaproteobacteria bacterium | reverse complement strand
CGATCTGGGCGCGCGGTACGAGGTGCACCCCACCCTGCGGCTGGGCGCCGAGTTCTGGTCGACGACGAGCTGGGAGTACGACAGCGCGACCGGCGATCGCAGCGCGCACACGGCGAACTTCGTCGGGCCGTCGCTGAGCGTGGCCACGGGAAAGTTCTGGCTGCAGCTCGGCGCGGGCTTCGGGCTGGGTGACGCGAGGTCGGTCTTCGCGCGCTCGGTGCTGGGGATGAACCTGTAGCAGCAGCGGATCCCGCTCGCGCTATCCTCGACCCGTGACCCTCCCCATCATCGACGTGTCCCCCCTGCTCCACGGCGGCGACACCACGGCCGTGGCCCGCGAGCTCGGCGCGGCCTGCCGCGACGCGGGCTTCTTCTACGCGGTCGGCCACGGCGTCGAGCCCGAGACCCTCGCGCGGCTCACCGAGGCGAGCTGGCGCTTCTTCACCCTCCCCGACCACGCCAAGCGCGAGATTGAGATGGCCCGCGGCGGGCGCGCGTGGCGCGGCTGGTTCCCGCCCGGCGGCGAGCTCACCTCAGGGAAGCCCGACCTCAAGGAGGGGCTCTACTTCGGCGAGGACCTGCCCGGCGAGGATCCGCGCGTCGCCGCTCGCTGGCCGCTGCATGGGGCGAACCTCTATCCCGCGCAGGTCCCCGAGCTGCGCGCGTGCGTGACCGGCTTCATGCAGCAGGCAACCGCTGCTGCGCACGCGATCCTGCGCGGCCTCGCGCTGAGCCTGGGCCTCGACGCCGGCTACTTCCGCGCGCAGTACACGGCGAGCCCGACGCTGCTGTTCCGCATCTTTCACTACCCGCCTCCAGCGCCGGGCGACACGGGCTGGGGCGTCGGCGAGCACACCGACTACGGCCTGCTCACGCTCCTGGCGCAGGACGACGCGGGCGGGCTGCAGGTGAAGACGCCGCGCGGCTGGATCGACGCACCGCCCGTGCCCCGCGCGCTGGTGTGCAACCTCGGCGACATGCTCGACAGGCTCACCGGCGGCACGTATCGCTCCACGCCGCACCGCGTGCGCAACTCGAGCGGCCGCGGCAGGCTGTCGTTCCCCTTCTTCTTCGACCCGGCCTTCGACGCGCAGATCGTGCCGCTGCCGTCGCGCGCCGCGAGCGACGACAGCGCCGAGCGGTGGGACCGCGCCAACGTGCACGCGTTCTCGGGCACGTACGGCGAGTACCTGATCGCCAAGGTCGCGCGCGTGTTCCCCGAGCTCGCGGGCGCGAGCCGGGTGGGCGGCTGACGGGCGCCGGCCCCGCTACCCGCGCGGCACGAGCAGCGCCACTGTCGCCACCAGCGCGAGCGCCAGGATCACCCGCTCGAACAGCGCCTGCGGGATCCGCGCGAACAGGACGCGCCCCGTCAGCGCGCCCGCGATCACGGCCGGCGCGAGCCAGAGGTCGACCCAGAGCGTCGACTGCGTGATGCGTCCCTGGAGCGCGAACTGCGGGAGCTTGACCAGGTTGACGATGAAGTAGAACCACGCGCCGGTGCCCATGAACTCAGCCTTGGGGAGCGCCATCGCGAGCAGATAGAGGTTCATCACCGGGCCGGCGGCGTTGGCGAGGTAGGTGGCGAGTCCGGCCGAGGCGCCGAAGAAGGCCGCGCGTCCGAGGGTGTGACTGGGCTCGGAGTCGCCGCTGCGCTTGCGCCAGAGCTGCAGCGCGATCATGACGAGCACGATCGCGCCGAGGGCCCGGGTCAGGAGCGCGTCGGGCACGTGGAAGCGGTCGAACGCCCAGAGCGCGACCATGCCGAGGCCCAAGCCCGCCGCCACCCAGGGCAGCAGCCGGAGCACGCGATCCCACTGCGCGTGGCGCCGGTAGGCCGTCACCGCGAACAGGTCCGCGAAGGAGAGCAGGGGCAGCACGGCGCCCGGCGACGCGCGCGGCTCGGGGATGACGTAGAGCATCAGCGGGACGATGAGGATGCCGAGGCCGGGGACGCCCGTCTTGGCCACGCCGATGAGGAAGGCGCTGACGACGCCGAGGGCCCACTGCCACGGTTCGAGGTGCACGCGGGGAGCCTAACCGAAGAGTGACTCGCTTCGAGTCCGCTGTCAGAATCCGCGCATGCTCACCCCGCTCGCCCTGGCGCTGCTCGTCGCCTCCCCCGCGCTCGACCAGGCCAAGGCCGCCCTGCACGAAGGCAAGCTCGACGCCGTCGCGCAGGCGCTCGAATCCCCCAACGCGATCCCGCCGGGCGAGGTCCCCGAGGCCACCGCGCTCCTGACCAGCGCCGCGGAGCAGGCCATCGCCAAGAAGGACAAGCCGGGCGCGGTGTACCTCGCGCAGACCGCGCTCAAGCTCGATCCCAAGCAGGATCGCGCGCTGCAGCTCCTCGCCGAGTGGTCGCGGGACGATCACGAGTGGGACACGGCGCTCAAGTACGCTCGCCGGCGCGCGGCGCAGCAGCCCGGGAACGCGCAGGTGGAGGCGTGGCTCGCGAACCTCGAAGAGCAGGAGCGCTCGTTCGATCCGGGCGCGGGCGCTGGGCCCCGACGCGCGAACGGCCACGCGACCTCCGCCGACGGCACGCGGTCCGGGGGACACCGTGCGGGCGCGCACGGCTCGGCGAAGGCGCTGCCGAAGCAGACGCAGCGCGTGAAGATCACGGTCTACGGCGCGATGAACTGCGGCCTGTGCATGTCGGCGCGCAACTGGATGGAGGCGAAGGGCCTGGTGTTCGATGACCTCGACATCGAGAAGGATCCGGCGGCGGCCAAGGCCCTGCTGGAGAAGGAGAAGAAGAAGGGCCAGGCGCACACGATCCTGCCGGTGATCGAGGTGGGCGACCACCTGCTCGCGGCGGGGTTAAGCAAGGGCGCCAT
>JAFEBC010000020.1 GCA_018266095.1 Deltaproteobacteria bacterium | reverse complement strand
CGTTCGCGTGGGCGTAGGCGTTGGCGTTGGCGTAAGCGTTGGCGTAGGCGTCGGCGTCGGCGTTGGCGTTGGCGTTGGCGTTGGCGTCGGCGTTGGCGTCGGCGTCGGCGTCGGCGTTTGCGTCGACGTCCCCGCTTGCGACCGCGTCTCCGTCTGCGCGCCCGTTCTCTGCGCGCCCGCCGGGTCGCACGCCATGCACCCGATCGCCACCGCCAGCCATCCGCCGAATTGCGCTCGCATCGCGTTGCTCCTGTCGTGCTCCGTCTCTATGCTGCGCGCCGCGCTCCAGCAAGCGACCACGCCCCCATGAGACGCAACACCGCCCTCGACGATCTGCTTCCGCGCGCCACTCCGATCCTGCGCCTCGGCAACACGCTGGCCAAGCTCGAATCGCTGCGCCCCACGGGCGGCGTCGAGGATCGCGCGCTCGGCCTGTGGGACGCGGCGCTCGCCGGCACGGAGCACACTCGCGTGCGGGCGCACGTCTCGGCTGGCGGTGCGCTGGCGGCGGCGGCCTGGGCCCAGGCGCGCGGCCTCGAGCTCAACCTCGTCCTCAGCGGACCCGTGACGCACGAGGTGCGCGAGACGCTCAAGCTCTGGGGCCACCCGCGCTCGCCCCTCGCGGACGCGTTCGACCTCCCGCCGCTCGAAGGCGCGGGCGCCATCGCAGAGCACCTGCGCACCCTCGGCGCCGAGGTCTCAAGCGAGCTGCGCGCGGAGTCCTTGACGCCCACCGTCCTGGTCGCGCCCGCGGGTGCGCTCTCGCCCCTGCTCGCCATCGCTGCCTCGCTGTCGAACCCCGGCCTGCGACCGATCGCGCTGGTCGCCGCCACGCCAGCCGACGTGCTCCCGCACCTGCCGCACGCGCCCGCGCTCCCCGCGCACGTAGAGCACATCGCCGTCACCCGCGCCGAGGCCCAGGCCGCCCGCGCCCGCCTCTCGCGCACGCACGGCCTCCTCGTCACCCACGCATCCGCGGCCGCCATCGAGGTCGCGCAGCGGCACGCCCCGGAGCTCGCGCTGGCCTTGGTCGTGGCCAACGGCGAGCGCGAGTTCTCCCTCGATCCGAGCGGCGCCCCCGCCGCCAGCCCGGCCCCGTGAGCCGGCCCGCGCCGATCCTCACGCTCGTCGGCCTCGGCGGCTTGGGCTGCCCGGCGCTGCTCTCCATCGCCGAAGCCAGCGCGCGCCTGCGCCTGCCGCTCACCATCCGCCTCGTCGACCCCGACGTCGTCGAGGCGTCGAACCTCGCCCGCCAGTTCCTCTTCAGCGACCGCTACCTCGGCGCACCCAAGGTCCTCGCCGCCCGCGCCGCCATCACCCGCCTCGTGCCCTCAGCCCCGCTCACGCTCGAGCCGCAAGAGGCCCGCTTCGACGCGTCCACCGCAGACGCCTTGCTCGCCGGCGCCGCGCTCTTCCTCGACGGCACCGACGACGTCGCCACGCGCTTCTTCGCCAACGACACAGCCTGCGCCCGCCGCCTCCCGCTCGTGCACGGCGCCGCCGTCGAGTGGACCGGCCAGGTCCTCACCATCGTCCCCGGCCAGAGCGCCTGCCTGCGCTGCCTCTTCGAGGCTCCCCCCAAGCGCGTCGTCACCTGCGCCGAAGCGGGCGTCGTCTCCCCTCTGACGGGCCTCGTCGGCGCCGCTATGGCCAGCGAGGCCCTCGCGCTCCTGCAGGGGACGCGCTCAGAGGCGCAAGGCTCGCTCCTGCGCTGGGAAGGCCTCGACGGCAAGTCGCGCAAGCTCCCGCTCCGCCGCGACCCAGGCTGTCCCGCCTGCGCTCGCTGTTGAGCGCGCGGCTCTCTCTGCGAAGCCATTGATCGCGCTCGCCAAAACCCCACGCCGCATTGCGGCATCAAATGAGTCGAGCTAGGCTCATGCTCCGGAGTCCACACCATGGCCATCACCGTCAAGATCCCCGCCCCGCTGCGCCCGCTCGCGCAGAACCAGTCCGAGGTCGCCCTCGAGGCCGCCAACACCGTCGGCGCCGCCGTCGACGAGCTGGGCAAGCGCTTCCCCGGCCTCAAGGACCGCCTCCTCGACGACAAGGGCGGCCTGCGCCGCTACGTGAACCTCTTCCGCAACGACGAGGACGTGCGCGCCTCGGGCGGCCTCACCACTGCGCTCAAGGATGGCGACCGCCTCGCCATCGTCCCCGCCATCGCCGGCGGGTCGCGCTAGCTCGCGTCCCGATCGAGCCCGTCCGTGCTGACGCCCGCGCAACAAGAGCGCTACGCGCGCCACCTCTTGCTCGACCCGCTGGGCGGCGAGGGCCAGGAGCGCCTGCTCGACGGCGCGGTGTCCGTGCGTCTGCCCGCAGAGGCCGCGCAGGCCGCTCGCTGGGCCGTCCGCTCCCTCGCTGCCGCAGGCGTCGGCACGCTCATCCTCGACGGTCCCTGGGCCGAGGAGGCCGCTGCCGAAGCGCGCGCGCTGGGGCCCTGGCTCACGCTCCTGCAGGGCGACGTCGCGCCCGAGGGCAAGGCGCTCGTCCACATCACGCTCGCCACCGGCCTCGCCGCGCCCGATCCCAAGCGCATCACGCTCGATCCCGAGCGCGCCGCCGACCCCGTGAGCGCCGCTGCGGTCGGCTCGCAGGCCGCGCTCGAGGCCCTCAAGCTGCTCGCCGCCATCGGCAAGCCGTTCAAGCTTCCGCTCACCGGGACCTGATCGTTGCCGATCCTCACCGCCCTCTCCGAAGCCGTCGGCCACACGCCCCTCGTGCGCCTGCGCTCGCTGGAGGCCGAAGCCCCCGGTGTCCAGATCCTGGCCAAGGTCGATTGGTTCAACCCGGGCGGATCCGTCAAGGATCGCGCGGCCTTGGGCATCGTCCAGGAGCTCGTGGCGCGCGGCATCCTCACCCGCGGCGGCACGCGGGCCCTGCTCGATTCGACCAGCGGAAACACCGGCGTCGCCTACGCCTGGATCGGCGCCTCGCTCGGCCTCAAGGTGGCCCTGGTCATGCCCGAGAACGTCTCGGCCGCCCGCAAACAATTGGCCGCGCGCTTCGGCGCCGAGATCATCTTCTCCGACGCCCAGGAGCAATCCGACGGCGCCATCCGCCTCGCGCGCAAGCTCTCGAAAGAACAGCCGGATCGCTACGTCTACGCGGATCAGTACTCCAATCTCAACAATCCCGGCGCGCACGAGAAGACCACCGCCGAGGAGCTCTGGGCAGAGACGGGCGGCGCCCTCACCCACTTCGTGGCCGGCCTGGGAACCACGGGCACGGTCATGGGAACGGGCCGCGGGCTCAAGGGAAAAAACCCAGGGATTACAATCATCGCCGTCGAGCCTGACGATCCCTTCCACGCCCTCGAGGGCCTCAAGCACCTGCCCTCGAGCATCGTGCCGCCCATCTACCGCGAATCCGGGCACGATCGAAAGCTGCTCGTCTCCACCGATGATGGCTGGGACATGGCTGACCGCCTCATCCGCGATGAGGGCCTCCTGGCCGGACACTCCGCGGGCGCGGCGGCCATGGGCGCCCTGCGCATCGCCAAGGAGCTTTCTTCAAGTGGAACAGGCGGTTGCGTCGCCTGCCTCCTCCCCGACCGCGCCGACCGCTACCTCCCGCCGCCGCCATGACCCTGCCCGAATCCGTCCTCCGCGCCATCCGAGAGGAGTGCCTGCGCTGCCATCCGGCCGAGGCCTGCGGCTTGCTGATCGCCGATGCCCAGGGCGCCCCACAATTCGTTGCGATACAAAATATTGCCGGAACTCAAGAGGGAAGACGTACCTCCTCGCGCAGCGGACGCGACGGCTACGTGATGGATCCGAAGGCGATGATGCGGGCCCTGAACGACGCGGAGGATTCCGGGGGTCGCCTCGCCGCCATCGTCCACTCCCACCCCGAGGTTGGCGCGTATTTCTCCAAAGAAGACAGGGACATGGCGCTGGGCGGCGGCGACGAGCCGCTCTGGCCCGGGGTCGAGTATCTGGTGGTCTCCGTGCGCACTCTCGAAGGCAAATCAAGCGTCGATGACGCACGGCTCTATCGATGGAACCAAGCGAAGCGCGATTTTGACGAGAGCCAAATAAAAGAGATCACTACGCTTTCCTGAATTGCCCTCGTGTTTGACGAAAAATGTCGCTGGTGTTGAACAGATCCTTGCCAGCGGCGGGGGAGATCGGTATTGTCTCGCACCTTCTCCGACCCGGAACTTCTTTCAGCGAGAACACGAGCATGAGCGCAGTCACCACGTCGAACGGATACACGGTCTGGTTTACCGGCATGGCCGGAGCCGGCAAGTCCACGCTCGCCAAGGAGCTGGCCAACCGGCTCAAGCGCATGGGCGTGAACACGGAGATCCTCGACGGCGGCGACCTCGGCGAGATGATCGGCATCGGCAAGGCGCAGACCAAGGACGAGCGCAACGCCGAGTGCAAGCGCCTGGCGTGGGTCTGCAAGCTCATCACCCGCGGCGGCGGAATCGTGCTTCAGTCAGCGATTCAGAGCCCTTACCGCGAGGCGCGCGACGAGGCCCGCCGCCAGATCGGCCGCTTCATCGAGGTGTTCGTCGACTGCCAGCCGGGCACGCTCATCTCGCGCGACCGCACCGGCCTGTACAAGAAGGCGCTCGCGGGTGAGATCAAGAATCTCCCCGGAATCACGGAGCCTTACGAGCCGCCCACGCACCCTGAGGTGGTGGTCGACTCCGAGAAGATGACGGTCGACCAGGCCATCGAGCACATCATGGGCCAGCTTGTCGCGCAGCGGCTGTTCGAGCCGGGCGACGCGGGGATGAAGTCGCGCCCGAAGCTGACGGCCGTGGCCAAGCTCTCGCGTCCCGAGCCGCTCAAGCCCGCGCCGCAGCCCGTGCTCTACAAGGCGCCGCCGCCGGTGGTGAAGACGGCGCAGTCGGTGGCCTCGCACGCCAAGGTGGCCGCTGCCGCGCAGAAGTCCGAGGCCAGCCGCGCCGCTCAGGCCGCCGCCAAGCCGGCCAAGCCCACGCTAGTGAAGTCGCCCGCGCCCTCGAACGTGAAGGCGATGCCCAAGCCGGCCAAGCCGACGGGCAAGCCGATCGCCAAGGGCAAGCCGGCCAAGGTGGTCGCGCACCCGACGCGCAAGCTCGCGCAGGCGAAGAAGGCCGCGCGCCCCGAGCCGCGCCGCGCCGCGGGTGGCCGCAAGCGGTAGACGACATCGAGGTCTCGTGCAAGCCCACGGCGCGATCGGTCTCTGCAAAGAGGCGGTCGCGCCGAGGCATTTTGGGCACTTGCGCGCGACAGGTCTCACACGATTTCTGGCGGCGCCCCTTCGCTCAGGTCTCACACGATTTTTATGCTATCTCCCCTGCCCATGAATCCGGAGTCGCTCCAGCCGCTGCTCGAGTCCGCGCGCGCCAAGGAGGCCGTGGCGGTGGCGCGGCTGGCGGGCCTGGGGAGCGCGCTGGTGGCCTATTCGGGCGGCGTGGACTCGGCGTATTTGCTGGCGATTTCGCTGGAGGCGCTGGGGCCGAAGGCGGTGGCGTTCACGGCGCTGTCGCCGGCGGTGGCGCCCGATGAGCTCGCTGGGGCGCGCGAGTTGGCCCAGCGGCTGGGCGCGCTGCACATCGAGCGGAGGTCGGGCGAGCTCGAGGATCCGCGCTATGCGGCCAATCCGAACAATCGCTGCTACTTCTGCAAGACCGAGCTCTACGACCTGGCCCGGCGCGAGGCGGCGGAGCGCGGGATCGCGCACGTCGTGTCGGGCACCAACGCCGATGAATTGAAGGATTACCGGCCGGGCCTTCAGGCGGCGAGCGAGCACGCGGTGGTGCAGCCGCTGGCCGAGGCGGGGCTGACCAAGGACGAGATCCGGGCGCTGTCGCTCTCGCGCGGGCTGCCGACGTGGGACAAGCCGCAGCAGCCGTGTCTATCTTCTCGGATTCCTTACGGAACTCCGGTGACG
>JAFEBC010000209.1 GCA_018266095.1 Deltaproteobacteria bacterium | reverse complement strand
TTGTCGATCCTTCTGTGCTTGAGTGTGCTGTGGGCCTGCAATCGCGCGGCTGCGCCTCAAGCTGACGGTGGGGCTGCAGAGAAACCCCATCCCAGCGAGGCCAAGCTCTCGAGCGAAGCACTCGAGCGCGCCGGAATTCGGGTCGCCCAGGTCGAGAGGCGTGCGCTCATCGGCGGTGCGGCGATCCCTGCGGAGGTGCAGCTCGAGCCGAGCAGCACAGCGCACGTCGGACCACTCGTGCCGGGGCGAATCACCAAAGTGTCGGCGGCGTTGGGGGATCATGTTCGACGTGGACAGGTGTTGGGCCTTGTGACCTCGGGAGATGCTTCTGCGGCGCGGTCTCGATACGATCAGGCGAGAGCCCGACTGTCGGCCGCCGAAGCGACGACCAAGCGACAGCAGCAGCTTGCGTCAGAGGGCATTGGCGCCAAGCGAGCGTTGATCGACGCGCAGACCCAAGAAGGCGAGTTGCGCGCCGAGGTCGAGGGTTTGCGACAGCAGCTTTCTGTGTACGGCGCTGGACGCGCCGGTGTGCTGAGCCTGGTCTCGTCCATCAACGGCGTCGTCGTGGCCGTGCACGGAACGCTTGGCGAGACCGCGACTCCCGAGCAACCGATGTTCACCGTGACCGACCCTTCCAAGGTGTGGGTCCGCGGCAATGTCCCCGAATTGGAGCTGTCCAAGGTCCAGGTCGGCAATGCCGCCTTGGTTCGCCTCCACGCGTTTCCCGACACTTCGATGCCAGGCACCATCACCTATGTGGCGCCTGCGCTCGACGAACGCTCGCGCTCGCTGCCGATCCGCGTCACTCTCGACGCCCCTGACCCGCGCCTGCGGAGTGGCCTGTTCGGTAGCATCGAACTCCTCGGTGGAACGGCGAACGGTCGGGTGCTCGTCGTGCCGGCCGATGCGGTCGCGACGCTCGACGGCCAGTCGGTGGTCTTCGTGCCCGCGGACGAGCCCAACACGTTTCGCCCGCAACCGGTGCAGCTCGGTCGTCGAGCCGGAGCGGTCTTCGAGGTGCGCTCCGGACTGGCGGACGGCGCGCGGATCGCATCCAGCGGGGCTTTCACGCTGAAGAGCGTCCTGCGCAGCGGCGAACTCACCGAAGAATGAACAGCGAGCGTCGATCATGAAGAAACTCCTCGAGCTCTGCCTTCAATGGCGACTCCTCGTGTTCGCGTTCGTGGGAATCGTCGCGGTCGTCGGAATGAGGAGCGCGCGTCAGCTCCCCATTGACGCCGTTCCAGACATCACCAACGTGCAGGTGCAGGTGCTGACCAACGTTCCGGCGCTAGGCCCGGTCGATGTGGAGCGGACCATCACGTTCCCGGTCGAGGCGGCCATGAGCGGGCTGCCTGGGGTCGAGCAGATTCGCAGCGTATCGCGGTTCGGATTGTCGGCTGTCACCATCGTGTTCGAGGAGGGGACCGACCTGTTGCGAGCGCGCCAGCTCATCTCTGAACGACTGGTACAGGCGCGCGAACGACTCCCCGCGGGTGCTTCGCCGGAGTTGGGGCCGCTCAGTACCGGCCTCGGTGAGATCTTCCAGTTCGAGGTGCGTGCCGACAACCCGTGCGACGCAGGCAAGTCCACAGAGGGGAAGTGCTACACGCCGATGGAGCTGCGATCGATCCTGGACTGGTTCATCGCCTTCGAGCTCCGATCCGTTCCTGGTGTGGTTGAGGTCAACTCGTTCGGGGGCGAGCTCAAGACCTACGAAGTCGAAGTGCTTCCAGAGCGGTTGCGCGCGCTCAACGTCTCCCTGAGCGAGCTCTTCGAGGCGGTGGAGCGCAACAACGCCACCGCAGGTGGCGGGTACCTGGTGCGATCGGGGGAGCAGCTCTTGGTGCGCGGAGAGGGTCGCATCCAGAGCCTCGACGAGATCGGGGACATCCTGATCGAGACGAGGGAGGACGGCGTGCCCGTGCGGGTGCGCGACGTGGCT
The DNA here is from genome assembly GCA_018266095.1 of Deltaproteobacteria bacterium. Taxonomy (GTDB): domain Bacteria; phylum Myxococcota; class Myxococcia; order Myxococcales; family 40CM-4-68-19; genus CAIWCD01. The sequence goes on along the minus strand of JAFEBC010000209.1, from coordinate 4,931 downwards.
CGGGTCCATCTTGCGCCGCTCCTACGCCAGGGTGCCGTCACGCGCGACGGGCGCGGCGAAGTGGTCACCGGCATCGTCATGATGCTCGTGGGCGCCAATGGCCGTGAGGTGGTCGAGAGAGTGAAGGAGAAGATCGCGCGCATCACGCCGTCGCTTCCTCCTGGTGTGCGGCTCGAGGTCTTCTACGACCGCGCAGAGCTCGTGAATCGCACCATCCACACAGTGGGCAAGAACCTCGCCGAGGGAGCCCTCTTCGTCATCGCGGTGCTGTTCCTGCTCCTCGGCAGTATTCGGGGCGGGCTCATCGTCGCGGCGGCGATCCCTTTCGCCATGTTGGTCGCGTTCACGGCGATGAAGGCGCTTGGCTTGTCGGGGAATTTGATGAGCCTGGGGGCCATCGACTTCGGCATCGTGGTGGATGGTTCGGTGATCGTGGTGGAGAACGCGGTCGTACAACTTGCGGCCGCGGTGCGCGGCCAGAAACGGGCGATGACCTATCGCGAAGCCGCCGATGTGGTGCTGCGTTCGACCATGGACGTGCAGAAGGCGGCCATCTTCGGCGAAGCCATCATCGTCATCGTCTACATCCCCATCCTCACCCTCGCTGGCATCGAGGGAAAGATGTTCAAGCCCATGGCGATGACAGTGCTGTTTGCGCTGGTGGGGGCGTTCGTCGCATCGCTGACGTTCGTCCCTGTCTTGGTCGCGACGTTCTTGAGGGGACACAGCGCAGAGACGGAGCCATTCCTGGTGCGGCTGCTGCATCGGGTCTACCCCCGTCTGCTCGATCGGTTGATGCGGGTGCCTCAACGAGTGATCGCAGGCGCGCTGATGATGCTCGCGCTGAGCGGCGCGGTCGCGGCAAGCATGGGCGCTGAGTTCGTTCCGAGACTGGATGAGGGGGCGCTGGCCGTGCAAATCATGCGGCTTCCCAGCGTGTCGCTCGAGGAGAGCGTCAAGAGCGCCACGCGCTTCGAAAAGGTGGCGCGCGAGTTCCCCGAGGTGAAGACGGTCATCTCCAAGACTGGACGTGCCGAGATCGCCACCGACCCCATGGGGGTGGAGATGTCCGACTGCCTGCTCATCCTCAAGCCCGAGTCTGAGTGGACAACCTCGCACACGCGCGAAGAGCTTGTGAGGAAGATGTCTGAGCGATTTGCCGACGCGCTTCCCGGGCTCGGCTTCTCGTTCTCTCAGCCCATCGAGCTGCGCATGGCCGAGCTCATCAGTGGCACGCGGTCCGACGTCGCGATCACACTCTATGGAGATGACCTGGCGACACTCGAGAGATTGAGCCTGCAGGTGCAAGGCGTCCTGCGCAGTGTGCCGGGCGCGTCGGATGTCCGCGGCGAGCAGCTCGCGGGCCTGCCGACGCTCGAGGTCACCATCGACCGGGCGGCGGCATCGCGTTACGGGATTTCCGTGCGCAACGCGCTCGACGCGATCGAGGCGCTGGGCGGTCGCGGAGTGGGTGAAGTCTACGAGGGGGAGCGGCGGTTCAGGCTGCAGGTGCGCGTCCCCGCTGCGTTGCGAGAGGACATCGATCAGGTGCGCACCTTGCCCGTGAGTGGGCAGGGTGGCCCGCTGGTGCCCTTGGGGCAGATCGCCAACATCCAGCTCGTCGACTCTCCAGCCAGCGTCAGCCGCGAAGCCGTCCGCCGCCGTACCAGCGTCGAGTCGAATGTCCGCGGGCGGGATCTCGCTTCCTTCGTGAGCGACGCGCAAACACGGATCGCTGCACAGATCCAGATGCCTCCCGGCTACATCGTGAAATGGGGAGGACAGTTCGAGAACCTGACCGCCGCGGTTGAGCGCCTGGCGCTAGCGGTCCCCGTCGCGTTGGGCCTCATCTTCGTCCTTCTCTACATGGCCTTCGGAGAGCTCAAGGCAGCGATGCTCATCTACCTCAACGTGCCCTTTGCTGCGGTGGGAGGGATCTTCCTCCTGGCCGCACGTGGCCTGCCGTTCTCGATCAGCGCCGCCATTGGCTTCATCGCGCTCTTCGGGATCGCCGTGCTCAATGGCGTCGTGCTGCTGAGCACCGTCAAGAAGCTGCGCGCTGAGGGAATGACAGCGAGCGAGGCGGCGAAGCACGGCGCAGAGTCACGCTTGCGCGCGGTGGTCATGACCGCCATGGTCGCGGCACTCGGCTTCATCCCCATGGCTCTCTCCTCGAGCGCAGGGGCCGAGGTGCAGAAGCCGCTCGCCACGGTGGTGATCGGAGGCTTGCTGAGCGCGACGTTCTTGACGCTCTTCGTGCTGCCGACCATCTATGCCTTTGCCTACCGGAACGACCCAGCGCCACCAGATGCCCTCACGCCTTCGGGCGAGCAGGCCACATGATTTCCAGCGAGCAACTCGCCTTCGTGTCCGTCCCAGCATTCTTGATGGTGACAAGTGGGTGGCTGAGCACCTGGCGCACCCCAACGACGTGGCTGCGAAGCGCCATCCTCCACCTCGCAGCCGGTGTGGTCTTCTCTGTCGTGGCGGTGGAGTTGATCCCGGATCTCGTTCGTGACCACCGGCCCATCGAGACGGTGATCGGCTTCAGCCTGGGCGTGGTCGCCATGCTGGGCCTGCGAGCCGTCAGCCACAACGCAGAGGCGAGCGCCGAAGAGGCTGCCTTGGTTCCTTCGCGCAAGGTGCCGCTTGGTCTGCTGGCGGGTGTCGCAATCGACGTGCTGGTTGACGGCTTCATGATCGGGATTGGGTTCGCCGCTGGAGCAAAAGAGGGGCGGCTCTTGGCCGTCGCTTTGGCGGTGGAGTTGGTGTCGCTAGGACTCGCGGTCGCTGCCTCGCTGAACAAGCGTGGCCTCCAGCGAGCTTCTGTGCTGAAGGCTTTGTTCGCCCTGGTCGGCACCTTCCTCTGCGGAGCGATCGTCGGGATCACCTTGCTCCAACGGCTGCCGGAGCACCTCCTCGCGGGGATCCTGGCGTTCGGCGCCGCAGCCCTTCTGTTCTTGGTCACGGAAGAGCTCTTGACCGAGGCCCACGAAGAACCAGAGAGCCCGATGCTGACGGCCCTCTTTTTCGTCGGCTTCCTGTTCTTGCTGGTGCTGGGGATGATGACGTGAAGGGCCTACCTGCACCACCGCAGTGAGGGTCTTAGAACCGCGGTCCCGGCCTCGCGTAGCTCCAAGTTCGCCCGCAGACGCCATCGGGCATCGGAACTGAACGATTCCTCACCCTATGGTCTTCATCAGAGCCCGCCCTCGAATGGGAACGAGCATCTGAGGTAAGTCTCGCAGCGTGTCCCCGCAACCAACCTGAAGGGCCCGAAATCGCAACGGTTTCGGGCCCTTCGCCGTTCAGGACGCGAAGGCCCGGCAGGACAGAGAAACGTGATGCTCGGCGCGTCCCTGGCCGATCTGGTGCGCATCCTCGTCGCGCAGGGCGTCCCCGCGTCCGTCGCGGAGCGCGAGCACCACGCGATGGCCCAGAGCCCGCACGTCAAGGCCGCGGGCCGCCTGCGACGCCAGGTACGCCAACACGAGCTGCTCGCGCGCCTCCACCGCGACCTGTCGCTCGCCGCCAGACGAGTTCTTTCATGCGGCGATACTTGGTGCCGCGACTGTTGGGAGTGTAACAGATTGGCGCCTCGTCCAGGAGCCCGCAGTACGATGCGCGCGCATGCCCGGCACTCGCTCCGCCTCTCTCCCCGCCCCTCGCTCCACCCACTGGCTCGACCGCGCCTACGCCGCCCTCTCCAGCCGCCACAAGCTGTTCTCCGAGGGCTGGGGCGACGAGCGCGTCATCGAATCGCTCGCGAGCGGCCGCTTCTTCGCGGACGAGATCGCGGCGATCGGGCCCGCGTTCGGCCCCGCGCGCCGGGAAGGCTCACTCGAGGTGCGCGACGGCTCCTGCACGAGCCCGCTCTCGCGGCTCCCCGACGCGACGCGCACGATGCACCTTCGTTGGCTCCGCGCATCGGCTTCGAGCGGCCCCACGACCTTGTCCGCCAGGGCCACGCAACCCCGCCGCGCCGCGCTCCTCCTCGCCGGGTCCCGTGAAGAAGGCTATGGGCGCCGCACCAGCGTGTTCGCGCCGCTCGCACGTGAAGGAATCGATCTCTTCCTCTTGGAGAACCCGTTCTACGGCCTGCGCCGGCCACCCGGCCAGGTCGGCGGCAACGTGCGCACCGTCGCCGAGCAGATGCTCTTGAACCTCGGCATGATCGAAGAGTCGCGGTCGCTGCTGGCGTGGATGGCGCAGCGCCACGAGCGCATCACCATCGCGGGCTACAGCATGGGCGGCCACATGGCTCTGTGCGCGGGCGTGCTGGCCGGGCGCGACGTGGGCATCGCCGCCATGGCCGCGGGCTCCTCTCCCGTGCCGATCTACACGCGGGATCTGCTCTCGCGCTCCGTCGACTTCGAGGCCCTGGCGCGCTCGCGCGGCACGACGATCGACGACGCCCGCGCGCGCCTCGCCGAACTCTTCGGACGCGCCGACGCGACGCTCCTGCCGCCTCCTCGCGTGCCCTCACGTGCGGTGCTGGTGGCCATCGAGCGCGACGGCTACGTCTCGCTGGCTGAGTGCGAGCGCCTGCACGCTCACTGGCCCGGGAGCACGCTGCGCAGAGTGCCAGGCGGTCACGTCTCGGCCATGTTCACGCAGCGGGCTGCGCTGCGGTCCGCGGTGCGCGACACAGCGTGACCGCGATGGCGAGCAAGGCCACATCGCGCGCCACGGTCAGCCACGTCACCGGGCCCGAGTCGCCGCCGAAGCACCCGCAGTCGATGTTGATCCCGCGCACCACCGCCTGCGCGACCGCGATGGTGAACGCGACGAGGAGCCCGCTCAGCGCCAGCGCCGCCGCCCGCCGCCACACGAGCGGTCCGATCGCCACCGCGAGCCCGAGGACGATCTCGACCCAAGGCAGGGCGATCGCCATCGCGGGCGCCATCGCCGGAGCCACCTGCGGCAGCATC
>JAFEBC010000208.1 GCA_018266095.1 Deltaproteobacteria bacterium | reverse complement strand
TCTCGACCGGAGCAGGCTCGCTGGTCTCGTCGAAGTTGATGAAGATCGAGAGCTGCTCCTTGATGATCTTGGCCGCGTAGGCGACGCCGTCCTGCGGCGTGACCGAGCCGTTGGTCCACACTTCCAGGCTGAGGCGGTCGTAGTCAGTGACCTGACCGACGCGCGCGTTGGTGACCTGGTAGTTGACCTTCTTGATGGGGCTGAAGAGCGAGTCGATCGGGATCACGCCGATGGGCGCGCCCGCGACCTTGTTGCGCTCCGCCGGGACGTAGCCGCGGCCACGGCGCGCGGTCATCTCGATGCGAACGCGCCCGCCCTCGGACACCGTGAAGAGGTGGTGGCCCGGGTTCAGGACTTCGACGTCCTGGTCCACGATGATGTCGCCGGCCTTCACTTCCTTGGGGCCCTCGACCTCGATGCGGATGGTCTTCTCCTCGAGCGTGTGCAGGCGGAGCAGGACCTCCTTGAGGTTCAGGATGATGTCGGTGACGTCTTCGGAGACGTTGGCGATCGTCGTGAACTCGTGCTCGACGCCCTCGACCTTGATCGAGGTGATGGCGGCGCCCTGCAGGCTCGAGAGGAGCACGCGGCGCAGCGCATTGCCGAGGGTGATTCCGAAGCCGCGCTCGAGCGGCTCAGCGACGAACTTGCCGTACGTGTCCGACTGCGACTCCGAGTCCACCGCGATGCCGCGGGGCTTGATGAGGTCGCGCCAGTTCTTGGTCGTGAGAGCGTCAGCCATGCGTGTACTTCTCCTGATTTCGATTCCGCCCTACTCCCGCAGGATTGCGGGCACCATTGGGTCGCGAATCGGGGGACTGCGGGTCGTGCAACTTGCGACTGCGAAGAGCAATGTCAAGCGAGCAAGCAACGAGCGGATGGCGCTGAACGAAGCGCCCAGGCTCCAACCCAGGCAGATCGCCTTGGGGGTCCAGGGGGAGCGGAGCTCGCCCCTGGTGGAGGTTTTCCGCAAGGAAAACCGGATCGTGGAGCGCCCCGATCGGAGCGCAACACACCGGCTTTACTTGCTATAAAGCTCGACAATAAGCTGCTCCTGGATCGGCATCGTGATGTCCTCGCGGGCCGGGGCCGACTTGATCGTGCCCTTGAAGGCCGCCTTGTCGAGGTCCAGCCACGCCGGGACGCCGCGGCGATCGACGGCCTCGACGGCCTCCGCGATGCGCACGACGCTCTTGGACTTGTCCTTCACCGCCACCACGTCGCCGCGCTTCACCTGGAAGCTCGGGATGTTGACCTTGCGGTCGTTGACGCGGAAGTGGCCGTGGCGCACGAGTTGGCGCGCCTCAGCGCGGGTGTCGGCGAAGCCCAGGCGGAACACGACGTTGTCGAGGCGCTGCTCGAGGAGCTGGAGCAGGTTCTCGCCCGTCTTGCCCTTGGCCGCGGCGCCGCGCGCGTAGTAGCCGCGGAACTGGGTCTCGAGCAGGCCGTACAGGCGCTTGACCTTCTGCTTCTCGCGGAGCTGCACGCCGTACTCGGAGAACTTGGCGCGACCCTGGCCGTGCTGGCCAGGCGGGTACGGACGGCGCTCGATGGCGCACTTGTCCGTGTAGCAGCGGTCGCCCTTCAGGTACATCTTGAGGTTTTCGCGCCGGCAGATGCGGCAGGCGCTGGCAGTGTAGCGGGCCATGTGTTTCCTCGAATCTTGAAGCTAGAAAAAGTTTAGGAAGAAAGCCCGATTACACGCGGCGACGCTTGGCAGGACGGCAGCCGTTGTGCGGGATCGGCGTGATGTCGCGGATGAGGCCGACCTTGAGGCCAGCCGCCGCCAGCGCGCGGAGCGCCGACTCGCGGCCCGCGCCCGGGCCCTTGACCAGCACCGTGACGTTCTTCAGGCCGTGCTCCATCGCCTTGGCAGCCGCATCGCCCGCCGCCACCTGGGCCGCGAACGGGGTCGACTTGCGCGAGCCCTTGAAGCCACGGGCGCCGGCCGACGACCACGAGAGCACGTTGCCGCTCACGTCGGTGATGGTGATGATGGTGTTGTTGAAGGTCGACTGGATGAAGACGATGCCAGTCTGGATGTTCTTCTTGACCTTCTTCTTGCCCTTCTTCTCGCCCTTGGTGGGCTCGGCCTTGGCGGGCGCCGTCGGGGCAACTGCTGCCGGAATCTGCTCAGACATCGTGGACCTCTAGAGTCAAAAGTGGTGGAAGGCCGCTTACTTGGCGGCAGGAGCCGCGGCGCGACGGACGATGCCGCGCTTCGGACCCTTGCGCGTGCGCGCGTTGGTGTGGGTGCGCTGGCCGCGGACCGGGAGGCCCTTGCGGTGACGGAGGCCGCGGTAGCAGCCGAGGTCCATCAGGCGCTTGATGTTGAGCGACGTCTCGCGGCGCAGGTCGCCTTCGACCTTGTAGCCCTGCTCGATCGTCTCGCGGATGCGGTGGACCTCGTCATCCGTGAGGTCCTTCGTGCGCTTGGTGGGCTCGACGTTCGCCTTCGCGCAGATGTTCCGCGCGGACGTGTTGCCGATGCCGTAGAGGTAGGTCAGCGCGATCTGAATCTGCTTCTCGCGCGGGAGGTCGATGCCGGAGAGACGAGCCATGATGGTTGCTCCTTAGCCCTGCCGCTGCTTGTGACGGGGGTTGGCGCTGCAGATGACGCGCACCACACCCTTGCGGCGGATCACCTTGCACTTGACGCAGATCTTCTTGACCGAAGCGCGGACCTTCATCGGGTCCTCCGAAGACAAAAATCACGTGTCGGAGCGGGGTCTTGGAACGAACCCGTTCAGACGTGAACTGCAAACACCCCGGAACGCCCGGAGCTGGCGGACTGCTCAATTCGTTTCCCGTGTGTTCCGCACCCCGTGGTGGCTGCTCTTGAAGACGCGGCTGGGGCCGACCCGGAACGACTGGGAGGCGGGCTTCTAGCAGGGTGGTCCGGGTGTGTCAAGCACGCTTGTGCAGATGGCGTGCGATCGGGTCCGCCCAGGGGTCTTTCCGGCGCGCTCACGGCAAGAATCCGACCGGACAGGCGTGAGGTTCAGGGTACAAGGGTGCCTGCGATGCCGCCACCTGTTCTCGTCCCGGCGCCCACCGGCCCCCTCACGATCGCGCGCGGGTCCGACCCGGCCGTGAAGCTGTCGCTCGTCATCCCGACGTTCAATGAGTCGAAGAACGTGGGCACGCTCATCGGGCAGCTCCATGGGCTGCTGCAGGGGCCGCTCGAGGGGAAGTACGAGCTCATCGTGGTCGACGACGACTCGCCCGACCGCACGTGGGAGGTGGCGCTGAAGTGCGCCGAGGCCGATCCCCGGGTGCGCGTGATCCGCCGTCAGGGCGAGCGCGGGCTGTCGACGGCCGTCATCCGCGGCTGGCAGGCGGCGCGCGGCGAGGTGCTGGCCGTGATGGACGCGGACCTGCAGCACCCGCCCGAGGTGAACGTGGGCCTCTGGGCCGAGATGGCGCGCGGGGCCGATCTGGCCGCGGGCAGCCGGCACGTCGAGGGCGGCGGCGTGTCCAACTGGAGCCTCCTGCGGCGCATGCTCTCTCGCGGCGCGCAGCTTCTGGGCCTGCTCATCCTGCCGGGCGTGCTCTCGCGCGTGTCGGATCCGATGAGCGGGTACTTCATGGTGCGGCGCTCGGCCCTCGACGGCGTGACGCTCGATCCGCTCGGGTACAAGATCCTCATCGAGGTCCTGGGCCGCGGGCACATCAAGTGGGTGAGCGAGGTCGGCTACGTCTTCCGCGAGCGCGTGGAGGGCGAGAGCAAGGTCACCGGCAAGCTGTACATTGAGTATCTTTTGCACCTGCTCAAGCTGCGGCGGGACACGCTGTGGCGCTCGTCGTTCTTCCGCTTCTGCGTGGTGGGCACGACCGGCGTGGCCGTGGACATGGGGCTGCTCTATCTGCTCTCGGACCCGCGCTCCCTGGGCCTGGGGCTCACGCGCAGCAAGATCCTCGCGGCCGAGGCGGCCATCATCTGGAACTTCCTCTTGAACGACGCGTGGACCTTCGGCGAGCGCTCAGCCAAGGCGCCGGGGGTGCGGGCCAAGCTGCGGCGGTTCCTGGGGTTCAACGCCATCTGCACGGCGGGGCTCGCGCTCAACGTGGGCCTGCTCAATCTGCTGTTCAATCTTGGGCACGTGAATCGCTACCTGGCCAACGCGGTGGCCATCCTGGCGGTCACCGGCTGGAACTACTGGCTCAACCGGCAGCTCAACTGGGCGCCGGTGCGCTCGGAGGAGTGAGGTCCATGTCGCCTGCGAAAGCGTCGAACGTCGACACGTGCACGCAAGTGCTGCGCAACGCCATCCTGGACGGGAAGTACAAGCCGGGCGACCGGCTGCCCTCGGAGCGCGACCTCGCGGCGGAGCTTCAGGTCAATCGCACGGCCCTGCGCAGCGCCATCAAGCGGCTGTCGGCGGCGCGGCTGCTCCAGTCGGTGCACGGGAGCGGCACGGTGGTGCGCGACTGGAAGCGCGAGCGCATCAGCGACCTCATCGGCGGGCTCATCGAGCTGACCACGGAGGGGGACGCGAGGCGCACCATCGAGGACCTCTTGCTCCTGCGGCGCTGCCTGACCATGGCGCTGCTCTTCGCGGCCGTCGAGCACGGCAACGAGGAGGGCTTCAAGAACGTCGAGCGGTGCATCGACGCGTTCGAGAAGCTGGTGAAGGAGCGCGCGCCCTTGGAGGCGCTGGCCGAGGGGAACCTGGCCATGGTGAGCGCGATGGTCGAGGCCTCGCGCAGCGACGTGCTGGCGCTCCTGCTCAAGCCCATCATGCAGCTCGTGCAGGAGACGCCGCAGTTCACCGAGACGCTCTACCGCGACCCGCACACCATCGGGCCGGCGTGGCGCGCGGTGCTGGTGCTCCTGCGCGCGCGGGCGGCGGACCAGATCCCGCAGGTGATGCAGATGGTGGCCATCAATGACAAGCAGACGATGGAGTGGGCCGAGCCGAACCAGAAGCGGGCCCGCAAGGCGCGCGAGCGGGCCGAGAACCGGACCTGATTACATCGACGCGTTGCGCTCAAAGCTGCCAACGTCCGGCCCGTCACCGGTGCGCTCCACGATCCGGTTTCCCTCTGGGAAACCTCCACCAGGGGTGAGCCATCGCTCCCCCTGGACCCCCAGCCAGCAACGGCTCGATCTCAACCCAGCGACGCGTAGTAGTCGGCCACCTGCTGCTTGTACGCGGGTCGCGTGTACAGCTCGTCGCGCGGCTCCTCGATGACGGAGGCGATGAGCTCGCCCACCTCGCCGACCTCCTGGCCCGTGGGGATGGTGCGCGAATCCACGCCGCCGTGCAGGGCGTTCACGCCGAACTCCGTCTTCACCACGCCCGGCGAGACGAGCGTCACGCGGATGCCCGGGTGCGTCGGCTGCAGCTCCTGGCGCAGGCTGGTGGTGAGCGCGTTCAGGTAGTGCTTGGCCCCGCTGTACGCCGCGCGCGGCATGAAGAGCGGGATGCGCCCGAGCACGGACGACACGTTGATGATCTGCCCGGCGTTGCGCTCCTTGAAGTGCGGCAGCACGGCCTGCATGCCGTAGAGCGGGAGCTTCACGTTGAAGAGCATCATCTCGTCGATGTCGCTGTCGGTGAGCTGGGACACGGCCCGCGTGATGCCCTTGCCGGCGTTGTTCACCCACACGTCGATGCGGCCGAACTTCGCCAGCGCCTCACGCGCGAGCCGCTGGTTGTCCTCGGCGCGGGTCAGGTCAGCCACGACCGCGAGGCCGCCCGTGCGCTTGGCGACGGCCTCGAGCTCGTCCTTGCGACGCGCGGCCAGCACGAGCTTCGCGCCCCGCTTCGCCAGCGAATCCGCCAGCGCCGCGCCGATGCCCGAGCTCGCTCCGGTGATGACGACGACCTTGTCCATGTGACCTCCTACGGCGCCCACTCGCACGTGAGTCCGATCGATGCCCGCGCGCGCGATTCGATGCGCCGGGACTAAGGCCGCGTCAGCACCTGCGGCCCGTGCGGCGTGACCGCGATGGTGTGCTCCCAGTGCGACGACCAGCGCCCGTCCTCGGTGACGATGGTCCAGCCGTCGCCGAGCATCTTCACCTTCCAGGTGCCCAGGTTCACCATCGGCTCGACCGCCAGCACCATGCCCTCGCGCAGCCGCGGGTTCTTCTGCTGCGGCGACCAGGTCGCGGGGCCGTAGTTCGGCACCTTCGGCTCCTCGTGCAGCTTCTTGCCGATGCCGTGGCCCGAGTACTCGCGCACGATGCCGTACGGGAACGGCTGCAGCGTGGCCTCGATGGCGGCGCCGATGTCGCTGATGCGGTTCCCGGGCGCGACGGCCTGGATGCCGGCCTCGAGCGCGGCCTTGGTGCGCTCGCAGAGGAGCTTGTTCTCGTCGCTCACCTTGCCGACGCACACCGTGCGCGCGGAGTCGCCGTAGAACCCGCGCTTGATCACGCCGAAGTCGAGCTTGCAGAGGTCGCCCTCCTTCAGCTTGCGCTTGCCGGGGACGCCGTGCACGACCTGCTCGTTCACCGAGATGCAGATGTGCTTGGGAAAGCCGTACAGGTCCTTGAAGGCGGTGACCGCGCCGCGCTTTCTGGTCTCGCGCTCGGCGGCCGCGTCGAGCTCCTCGAGAGAGACGCCCGGCTGCGCCAGCTTCTCCAATTCGATCAGCACTTCGTAGACGATGAGGCCCGCCTCGCGCATGCGGGCGAGGTCGTCTGCGCTCTTGAGCTCGATGGCCACGGCGGGACTCTACTCCAGGCCTCGCCGCGGCAGCAGCAGCTAGCGGCCGATGGCCTTCGAGATGCGCTGCTCGATCTCTTCCATCGAGCCCACGCCGTCGATGGTGCGGACCACGCCCTGCGCCTTGTAGTAGCCGGTCAGGAGCGCAGTCTTGCTCGAGTACTCGACCATGCGCTGGCGCACGCGATCCGGCGCGTCGTCTGCGCGGACCGAGAGCGGCGACGTCCCGCACTTGTCGCAGGTGTCGGCCACCTTGGGCGGCTGGCTCGTCACGTGGTAGCCGGCGCTGCACTTGGGGCACGTGCGGCGGCCCGAGATGCGGTCGACGATGACCTCCGTCGGCACCTCCAGGTCGATCACGTGGTCGATGCGCTTGCCGCGCTTCTTCAGCATGGCATCCAGCGCCTCGGCCTGCGGCACCGTGCGCGGATAGCCGTCGAGCAAAAAGCCGTTGGCGAACGCCGGGCCATCGATGGCGCCGTCGACGATGCCGTTCACGACCTCGTCGGGAACGAGCTTGCCGGCCTCCATCAGCGCCTTGGCCTGCTTGCCCAGCTCGGTGCCGGCCGCGACGGCCTTGCGCAGCACGTCGCCAGTCGACAACTGCGGGATGCCGAGGCGCGCGATGAGCCGCTGCGCCTGTGTCCCCTTCCCTGCTCCGGGAGGCCCCAAGAAGATGATGTTCACGCCCACCCTCTCGATGGTGACTTACGCCGTGGCGCCAGCGGCCGACATGCTGTCGCGGCGGCCACGGATGCGGGGACCGCGCGGACCGGTGAAGCCCTCGTAGTGCCGGGTGATGAGATGGCTCTCGATCTGCTGCACGGTGTCGAGCGCCACGCCGACCACGATGAGGAGGGCCGTGCCGCCGAACTGGAACGGCACGTTGTACTTCGCCGCCAGGATGCCGGGGAGCACGCAGACCGCGCTCATGTACAGCGCGCCGCCGAAGGTGATGCGCGAGAGCACGCCGTCGATGTAGTCGGCCGTCTTCTTGCCCGGGCGGATGCCGGGGATGTAGCCGCCGTACTTCTTCAGGTTGTCGGCGACGTCGACCGGGTTGAAGGTCACCGACGTGTAGAAGTAAGCGAAGAAGATGATGCCGATGACGTAGAAGCCGTCATAGATCCAGCCGCCACGCTGCAGCGAGTCGGCCACGCCCTTGAACGAGGGCAGCCACGTCGCCACCGTCGCCGGGAACATCAGCACCGAGCTGGCGAAGATGGGCGGGATGACGCCCGAGGTGTTCACCTTGAGCGGCAGGTGCGTGCTCTGGCCCGAGAACGTCTGCCGGCCCACCACGCGCTTGGCGTAGTGCACCGGGATGCGCCGCTGGCCGCGCTCCACGTAGACGATGAAGCCGATGGTCGCGAGCATCACGGCGCCGAGCACGAGGATGTCGCTGCCCGAGTCGTTGCTCTTGTTCTGGAAGGTCTGCCAGGTCTGGATGACCGCGTTGGGCAGGCGCGCCACGATGCCGGCGAAGATGATGAGCGAGATGCCGTTGCCGATGCCGCGCTCGGTGATCTGCTCGCCGAGCCACATGATGAACGCCGTGCCGGCCGTCAGGGTGGCCACGGTCAGGAGGCGGAAGCCCCAGCCGCGCGCGTCATCCGGAACGACGCTCTCGCTGCCGACGCGCACCGACTCGAGGTAGCGGGCGATGCCGATGCCCTGGACCATCGAGAGGATGATGGTTCCGTAGCGGGTGTACTGGGTGATCTTGCGGCGGCCCATCGCGCCTTCCTTCGAGAGCTTCTCGAGGGTCGGCACGACGACGGTGCGCAGCTGCAGGATGATGCTGGCCGAGACGTACGGCGTGATGCCGAGCGCGAACACGGAGAGCTGTTCGAAGCCACCGCCCGAGAACAGGTTGAGCAGGTTCAAGAACCCGCCCGACTGCTCGATGTACTTCTTCATCACCTCGCGGTTCACGCCAGGGGCGGTGACGTACACGCCGATGCGGTACACCGCGAGCAACAGCAGGGTGAAGCCGAGCCGCTTGCGCAGCTCCTGGATGCGGAACAAGTTGCCGAAGGCATTCGCGAACGACACGGTGCTTCACTTCCTCTCCGGGACGTTGGTTCGCCCCGCGCAAGCCGTGGAGTGCTAACAGAGGCCTGAGCGTCGACGCAAGCGCAGATGCAGCCCGCGTCGACGCGTTCAGCGCTTACTTCTTGGCAGCCTTCGCGGCGGCCTTCTCTGCGGCCTTGCGCTCCTGCGGCGTCGCCTTCTTCACCAGCTCGATGAGTTCGGCCTTGCCGCCGGCCTTCTCGATCTTCTCCTTGGCCTGCGCCGAGAACTTGTGCGCCTTCACCGTGAGCTTCTTGGTGAGCTCGCCGTCGCCCAGGATCTTGAGCCCGTCCTTGGCGTCCTTGAAGAAGTTCTGCGCCAGGAGCTCCGCGGTGGCGACGCTGTCGCCCTGGAAGTTCTCGAGGTCGCCCACGTTCACGAGCGCGTACTCGACGCGGAAGGGGTTCGAGAAGCCGCGCTTGGGGATGCGGCGCTGCAGGGGGCTCTGGCCGCCCTCGAAGCCTGCGAAGTTCATGTTGCCGGTGCGGGCCTTCTGGCCCTTGCCGCCGCGGCCTGCCGTCTTGCCCTGGCCCGAGGCCTGGCCACGACCGACGCGCTTCTTTTCCTTGGCGCCACCACCGACGGGGGGAGTCAGCTTGCTCAGTTCGTGCATCGTGTTCTCCTGCGCGGCCCTCTTGGGGGCTGCTCGCTCGGCCCGGGTTCAGCGGGCCTACACTCAATGGAATCTACTGCGTGGAAGATATTTAGAATCGTCTACCGTGAATCATCTACTGAAGTCGTTCCGACTCCCTGAGACACGAACGCCCCGCAACGGATGCTGTCGCGGGGCGCTCGGCTCTTGGGGCGCTGCGAAGGCGCCTACTTCTTGGCGGTCTTCGCGGCGGCAGCGGCCTGCTCCTTGGCGCGCGCACGGCGGCCGAAGGGCTTCCACTGCTCGGTCGACTCGGAGATCTCGAGCAGGTACGCCACCTGGGCGATCATGCCCTTGTTGGAGGGCGTGTCCTGCACGATGCGGGTCTGGCCCACGCGGGTCAGGCCCAGGCCATTCACCGTCGCGCGGTGCGTCTTCGTGTGTCCGGAGAGGCTCCGGACCAGCTTCACCTGGATGCTCATGACGGTTCCTTTACGCGTGCGCGGCCGGCTTGAAGTCGGCCACGTCCTTGCCGCGGAGGCGAGCGACATCCTCGGGGCTGCGCAGCTTGCGCAGGCCGTCGAGGGCCGCCTTCACGACGTTGTGGGGGTTCCGCGAGCCCTGGCTCTTGGTCAGGATGTTGCGGATGCCAACGGCCTCGAGCACGGCGCGGACGGAGCCACCGGCGATGACGCCAGTACCCTCGCCTGCGGGCTTGAGGAGCACCTTGCCGGCGCCGAAGTGGCCCTTGATCTCGTGCGGGATGGTCGAGCCAGCGAGCGGAACCTTGAAGAGGTTCTTCTTCGCCTGCTCGCCGCCCTTGCGGATCGCCTCAGGGACTTCGTTCGCCTTGCCGAGACCGCAGCCCACGTGGCCCTGGCCATCGCCCACGACGACCAGCGCAGAGAAGCTGAAGCGCCGGCCGCCCTTGACGACCTTGGCAACGCGGTTGATGTGGACCACCCGGTCGGTCAACTCGGGCAAGTCGTTCGGATTGATCGGAGCAGCCATTCGAGTCGTCTCCTAGAACTTCAGGCCGCCCTCGCGGGCGCCCTCGGCAACGGCAGCGATGCGGCCGTGGTAGTGGAATCCGTTGCGATCGAACACGACGGCCTCGATCTTGGCGGCAATCGCCTTCTTCGCCAGCAGCTTGCCGACTTCCTTGGCCAGCTCGCTCTTCTTGCCCTTGCCGTCCTTCAGCTCGGCGGAGAGCGTCGACGCCGCCACCAGGGTCTTCCCGGTGAGATCGTCGATGACCTGCGCGTAGATGTGGCTGAGCGAACGGTACACGGACAGGCGCGGACGCTCGGTGTCGCCCGAGACGCGCTTGCGGATGTGGAACTTGCGCTTCTGGCGCGAGTCGAGCTTCTTCTGGATGATGGTCGCGCTCATGACTATGCGGCTCCCGTCTTGCCCTGCTTGCGGCGGATGGTCTCTTCCGCGTACTTGATGCCCTTGCCCTTGTACGGCTCGGGCGGGCGCAGCTTGCGGATCTCGGCCGCGATGAGGCCGATCTTGTGCTTGTCGGCGCCCTTCACGGTGAGCTTGTTGGCCTTGGCGTCGTACTCGGCCGTCACGCCCTCGGGGAGCGGATACACGACCGGGTGCGAGAAGCCGAGGGCGAGGTGGATCTCCTTGCCCTTGAGCTCGGCCTTGTAGCCGACGCCCGTGATCTCGAGCGAGCGCTCGAAGCCGGTGGTCACGCCGAGCACCATGTTGTTGATGAGCGTGCGCGACAGGCCGTGCAGGCTCTTCGACTTGGTGGTGTCGTCGGGACGCTGGACGTGGATCTCGCCCTTCTCGATCACGATCTTGATGGACGCGTCGAGCTTCTGGCTGATCTTGCCCTTGGGACCCTCGACGTTGACGAGGCCCGGCTGCGCCGTGACCTTCACCTTGTCAGGGACCTTGATGGTCATTCTTCCAATGCGGGACATGGTGGCGGCTCCTTACCAGATCGTCGCGAGGAGCTCGCCGCCGAGGTGCTGCTTCTTGCACTCCCGGTCAACGAGGATTCCCTTGGAGGTGGACACCAGCGCGACGCCGAGGCCGTTCATGACCTTGGGCATCTCGGTGTGCCGCACGTAGCGGCGCAGGCCAGGCTTGCTCTGGCGCTTGATCTCGCTGATGGCGGGGCGCTTCTCGTGATCGTACTTCAGGATCACGGTCAGGATGCCCTGCTTGCCATCGGCCTTGGTGGACACTTCGCGCACGAAGCCTTCGTCACGAAGGACCTCGCAGATGCGCTGCTTCAGCTTCGACGCGGGGAGCTCGATGGTTTCGAGCCCTGCACGCTGCGCGTTGCGAATACGCGTCAGCAGATCCGCGATCGGATCGGTCATGCTCATGTTGAACTGCCTCCGGTCGGCCGTACCAAGTGGGACCCGGCGTGCCGACTCATGAATCCAGGCACCAGGACCATCCGGGTGCCCTTGCGACGACTGCAAACCCCTTGCGGGGCGCAGCGTCCTACACTGATCGGGACGGGATTGCAAGCGGGAAGGTCTGCCCCGCGCTAGCGTGCGGCGGTCGACGACGTGGCGGCCGCCTTGGCTCCTGCGGGCGCGGTCGATGTGCCGGCCGCGGCGGGCCGGGGAGCGCTGTCGAGCTTCTCGCCCCAGATCGCCGCCTTGAAGCGCGCGAAGGCGCTGATGTTCGCCGCCTGGTGACTCTTGTCCCACGCGGCCACCGCAGCAGGCCGCTGGAGCGCGGCACGGGCCGAGATGCTGATGCACACCCCGAAGAACGCCAGTGGATTCATGGCCTCAGCCTCGCCGCGCACCCAGGCCCGCGCGAACGACACAGGCCGGCCGAAGGCGCTCCGCCAGGTCCGCAGGAAGCTCGCCACCTCGCCCCACGCCTCGTGGAGGTAGTCGGGCGACGGGTCTGGCGCAGGAGCGGGCATGTCGGGATCTCAACGATGCCGCAAGCCCGCAATTTCCGCGAGTGGTCTCGGGAGCGCCCGAGGCGCCCTCTCCTGCCCCACGTCTACCGAACGCTCAGGCCTTCACCATCGCCTCCAGCTCGCTCTTGATCCGCTCCTCGACCTTCCCCTTGATCGGCGTCAGCGCGAACGACAGGTCCAGCGCCACGCACACCTTGCCGGGCTCGCAGGAGATGGTCCCGCTCGCGCCCGTGCGCTTGACCTCGGCCACGGTGGCGCTCTTCCACGAGGCCTGCACGCCGTACTTCTCGCCGAACTTGTCGGCCAGGGCCTGCAGGCGCTTCTTGATTTCCTCTTGCGGCAGCGCGTGCGCGCGCTCGACGGTGATCTTGGGCATGTCGTCCTCGCGGTGTGGGCGCGGGTTGTACTCGATGTCAGACCCCTCTGCTACGCTCGATTCCACATCCAGAGCCGGCGCGAGGGGATCTGGCCCCGTCGACCGCCGCGGCAACCGCCCGAGAGGGACCGGTGCCAACGCCAGCCCGCGAGGGACCGATGCCTGTACATCCGAAGCTGAAGGAGTTGATCCAGCAGACCGTTCGCAGCCACGCCCGTCAGCGTCGAGAGGCGCGCCAGGCCGAGCGCGCTGAACGGCGTGACGAGCGGGAGCGCATCGCGCAGGGCGTGGCGAAACATCGCAAGGAGCTTGAATTCATCCTGGCGTGGCTGGGCTCGGACGATGCGCGCGCCCTGGCGGCGATGCTCCGAACCACAGGCGAGGACAGGCTCGAGGTGTTCCGTAGCGCGGGCGAGCGGCCCTGCCACTGGATCCAGGCCTCGCTGCGGCGGGACGGGCGCCTCGAGGTCCAGCACGGCTACAAATGGATGCCGGACCCCAGCCGCGCCGCACGAGGTCCTGCGCAGCTCGTCGAGGTGCTCGGCGTCACCGGTGTTCGCGGGCTCTCGCGCGCGCTGCGCAGGGGCCTGGGCCCGGACCTCCTCGGCTCCCTGCGAGACCTACGCCGCCAATTCGACGCCCCCGGCGACGAATGACGCCACGGGGCGACCTCCAAACGCCGAATCCGCGGCGCCGGCCCTCTCGGACCGACCCGCGGATTCGCACGCATCACAACTGCGACCAGCCTACCAGGACGACTTGATGACGCCCGTGATCTCGCCCTTGAGGGCGCGGTTGCGGAAGCAGATGCGGCACATGTTGAACTTGTTGAGGATCGCGCGGGGGCGGCCGCAGATGGGGCAGCGCTTGTAGGCGCGGACCTTGAACTTCGGCTTGCGCTTCGCCTGGGCGATCTTGCTGAGCTTGGCCATGAGAATCGTGTCCTTGTTAGGTACGGAAAGGCATGCCCATGAACCGGAGGAGCGCGCGGCCTTCCTCGTCGTTCTTGGCGGTGGTGACCACGGTGATGTTCATGCCCTTGATCTTCTCGATCTTGTCGTAGTTGATCTCGGGGAAGATGATCTGCTCGCGGATGCCGAGCGTGTAGTTGCCCTTCCCGTCGAACGACTTGGCCGACACGCCCTTGAAGTCGCGAACGCGCGGCAGGGCCACGTTCACCAGGCGATCGAAGAACTCGTACATGCGGTCGCGGCGCAGCGTGACCATGCAGCCGATGGGCTGATTCTCACGCAGCTTGAAGTTCGCGATGCTCTTGCGCGAGCGGGTGACCACGGCCTTCTGGCCGGTGATCGCCATCATCTGCTCCTCGGCCTGCTCGATCAGCTTGTTGTTGCTGATCGCCTCGCCGAGGCCCATGTTGACGACGATCTTCTCGATCTTCGGCACCTGCATGGGGTTCTTGTAGCCGAACTCCTTCATCAGAGCCGGGATCACCTGCTCCTTGTAGGAGGCGATGAGGCGCGCGGGCTTCTCGCCCTTCGACTTCGCCTTGCCAGGAGCCGCGGAGATCGTCGCCGCCGCCTTCTCCTTGCGCTTGCCCTTCGCCTTGTCGCTGGCGGGCTTGTCAGCCTTGGCAGCGGCCGGAGCGGCGTCCTTCTTCTCCGGCTTCTCAGTCTTCTTCTTGTCGTCGGCCATGATGGCGTGTTCCTTGGAAATGAGACCTGAAACTACTGGTCGATCTGCGCGCCGCTCTTCACGGCGATGCGGACCTTCTTGCCGCTCTCGAGCGTCTTGAACTTCACGCGGGTGGCCTTCTTCGACTCGGGGTCGATGAGCGCCAGGTTCGAGAGGTGGATCGACCCGTTCTTCTCGATCACGCCGCCCTCAGGCTGGGCCGGGTTGCGGCCCCGCTTGATGTGGCGCTTCACGACCATCAGCTTCTCGACGATGGCCCGCTGCGCCTCGCGATCGATCTCCAGGATCTTGCCCGTCTTGCCCTTCTCCTTGCCGGAGATGACGATGACGGTGTCGCCCTTCTTGATGAGCTCGGCCATGACTAGAGAACCTCGGGGGCGAGCGAGATGATCTTCATGAACTTCTTGGCGCGCAGCTCGCGTGCGACCGGCCCGAAGATGCGCGTCCCGATCGGCTCGCCTTCCTTGCTGATCAGCACGGCGCTGTTGGTGTCGAACTTGATGTACGAGCCGTCCGGGCGGTGAATCTCCTTCTTGGTGCGCACGATGACCGCGCGCGCCACTTCGCCCTTCTTGGCCTTGCCGTTGAGCGCGGCTTCCTTCACCGACACGATGATCACGTCACCGATCGAGGCGAACCGGCGGCGCGAGCCACCGAGCACCTTGATGCAGGCGACCTTCTTCGCGCCGCTGTTGTCCGCGACATCGAGGACCGAAGTAGTCTGGATCATGACTTAGCCCTCGGCCTTCTCGACGCCCTGGTCGGCCTTCTCGAGGATCTCGGAGACGCGCCAGCGCTTCTCCTTCGACATCGGGCGGGTCTCGGTGATGCGGACGACGTCGCCCGGCTTGCAGGCGTTGGTCTCGTCGTGCGCCTTGTACTTCTTCTTCTCGGTCAGGTACTTGCCGTACTGGCCGTGCTTCATGCGGCGCTCGACGATGACCACCACCGTCTTGGTCATCTTGTTGCTGACGACCTTGCCGATGCGGGTCTTCGGGCGGCCGCGCTCGGCCGTAGTCTGCTCTTGAGTCTCGGACATTGTTTCCTCGCTTAAGCCTTCGCAGCGGCAGCGGCCGGCTTGGCCTTCTGCTTCTGCGTCAAAATGGTCAGCACCCGCGCCAGATCGCGCTTGTTCTTTGCGAGATCGGCAGTGGAGGTCAGCGTGCCCGCCTTGTGGCGGATCTTCAGGTTGAAGATGTTCTCACGCATCTCCGCAGCCTTGCGGGTCAACTCCTCGACGGACAGCTCCTTGAGCTCGGCGGCCTTCATCGTCATCTCCCTTACGCGCCCAGCTCAGCAGAGCGGCGGACCAACTTGGTGTGCAGAGGAAGCTTGTGCTGCGCCAGCGCGAACGCCTGCTTGGCGAGCTCCTCGGGGACGCCTTCCATCTCGTACAGGATGCGGCCCATCTTCACGACGGCGTGGTACTCCTCGACGTTGCCCTTGCCGGCGCCCATGCGGGTCTCGGCGGCCTTCTTGGTGACCGGCTTGTCCGGGAACACGCGGATCCAGACCTTGCCGCCGCGCTTGATCTTGCGCGTCATGGCCATACGAGCGGCCTCGATCTGGCGCGCGGTCAGGCGGCCCGACTCCATCGACTTGAGGCCGAAGTCGCCGAAGGCGAGATCGGAGCCGACGTAGGCCTTGCCCTTGTGGCGGCCCTTCTGCTGCTTGCGATACTTGGTG
>JAFEBC010000207.1 GCA_018266095.1 Deltaproteobacteria bacterium | reverse complement strand
TGCACCGCGACAGTCCGCAGCGCGAGGCCACCGATCCGCTCGGCCAGGCCTTGCGGGGCCGGACGCAGGCACAGGTGAGCGGTCCCCTCCTCCTGCGGGCCCGCGACGGCACCGAGCGGCCGATCGTGGAGCACACGACGCAGATGCAGGACGGCGGCGGCCGCCTCGCGGGCGCGGTGCTGGTGATGCGCGACCAGACCCAGGAGCGGCGCTACGAGCGGGCCCTGCGTGAGAGCGAGGAGCGGTTCCGCGGCCTGGTCGAGCAGGCGCTGGCCGGCATCTACATCCTGGGCGACAGCGGGTTCCTCTACGCCAACCCGCACCTGGCCACGATCTTCCGCGCTCCGTCGCCGGCCGCGTTCATGGATCGCGCGCCGATGGACCTGGTCACGCCCGAGCACCGCGAGCGCGTGCGGGCCCTCACGCAGCGCTTCTTCCGCGGGGAGCTCGACGAGGTCCGCTACTCGTTCGAGGGCCTGCGCTTCGACGGCACCCGCTGTGCGCTCGAGGTGCAGGTGCGCGCGGTCCTCTTCGAGGGCAAGCGCGCGGCGATCGGCGTGCTGGTGGATCAGACCGAGCGCGACCGCGTCGAGCGCGAGCTGGTGGAGAGCGTGGCGCGCGCGCAGGCCATCTTCGACCAGGCGGCGGCGGGCATGGCGGAGGTCGACCCGCAGTCGGGCCGCTTCCTGCGCGTCAACGATCGCTACTGCCAGATGCTGGGCTACACGCGCGACGAGCTGCTCGCGCGCAGCTGGGTGGAGGTGACGCACCCGGAGGATCGGCCGCCGGACGGACGCGCACAGCCGCTGGCCGAGACGTATCTGCGGCCCACCGAGAAGCGCTACCTGCACAAGGACGGCTCCACCGTGTGGGCCACCGTGCACGTGGCGCCGCTCCGCAGCAGCAGCACCAGCCTCGCCGTGGTCAGCGACATCACCAAGCGCAAGCTCGCCGAGGCGGCCCTGCGCGAGAGCGAATCGCAGCTCGCGTCCCTCCTGCGCGTGGCGGTCACCGGCCACATCATCTCCCGGCTGCGCGACGGCAAGATCATCGAGGTCAACGACGCGTGGTCGGGCTACCTGGGCTGGTCGCGCGAGGAGGTGCTGGGCAAGACCACGGAGGAGCTCGGCCTCTACGTCGATCCCGAGGACCGCGCCCGCATCTTCGAGCGCATGAGCCGCGAGGGCCGGCTCCCGCCCACCGAGGTGCGCCTCCGCCGGCGCGCGGGAGGTGAGGGCACCTTCCTCATCACGGCCATGCGCACCGACATCGGCGGCGAGCCCTGCTTCGTGGGCGCGTGGAACGACGTCACTCACCTGCGCAACCTGGAGGAGCAGTTCCGCCAGTCGCAGAAGCTGGAGAGCATCGGCCGCCTGGCCGGGGGCGTGGCGCACGACTTCAACAACCTGCTCACGGTCATCATCTGCAGCGCCGAGGCGATGAACGACGACCTGCAGCAGGGCTCGCCGGTGCACGCCGAGGACCTGCAGGAGGTGCAGGCCGCCGCCGATCGCGCCCGCGAGCTCACACGCCAGCTCCTGACCTTCGCGCGCAAGCAGGTGATCAACCCGGTGGTGCTCGACCTGAACGCGGTGGTGCGCGGCTCGGAGAAGCTCCTGCGGCGCGTGCTCGGCGAGGACGTGGATCTGCGCGTCGAGACGCAGGCGGGCCTCTGGTCGATGCTGGGCGACCAGGGGCAGGTCGAGCAGGTGCTGATGAACCTGGCGGTGAACGCGCGCGACGCGATGCCCGCGGGCGGCCAGCTCCTGCTGGAGACGAGCAACCTCGACGTGCCCGCCGACGAGTGCGGCGGGGCGCCCGCGAGCCAGTGGGTCCGCCTGCGCGTGCGCGACACCGGCACGGGCATGAGCCCCGAGGTGAAGGCGCACCTGTTCGAGCCGTTCTTCACCACCAAGGAGGTCGGCAAGGGCACCGGCCTCGGGCTCGCCACCGTGCACGGGATCGTGCTGCAGGCGGGCGGAAGCATCAGCGTCGAGAGCACGATCGGCCAGGGGACGACGTTCGAGATCCGGCTGCCGCGGGCGAGCGCGGACCCGGTCTCACCCGACGCGGGCGAGGTGCCCGGGGTCCTGTCCGGGACCGAGACCCTGCTGGTGGTCGAGGACGACTCCCAGACGCGCCGCGTGACGGTGCGGACGCTGGAGAAGGCGGGCTATCGGGTGCTGGTGGCGGGCGATGGCGAGCTGGCGCTGGCGGTGGCGCGCGCGTGGACGGGCGCGCTGGATCTGGTCGTGACCGACGTGGTGATGCCGCGCATGAGCGGGCGCGCGCTGGTCGACTCCCTGCGCTGGTCGCGGCCCGGGTTGCGCAGCCTGTTCGTGTCCGGGTACTCGCAGGAGGCCATCAGCCACCGGGGCGTGCTCGATCCGGGCGTGCAGTTCCTGCCCAAGCCGTTCACTCCCGTGGCGCTGTTGACGCGGGTGCGGGCGATCCTGGACGCGTCGCGCGGTTGACCCGCTCGCGGTGCTCACGCAGGGCCCGGCGCGCGAGGTAGGTCACGACCACGCCGTTGAGCGCGAGGAGCAGCACGCGGCCCACGTGCGGATGGCGCACCACCTCGTAGAGCTCGACGGGGATGAGCGAGCCGCTCGCCACCACCACCAGCCACGGGCCCCACCAGCGCCGGTGATGCAGGGCCCAGGCCTCGACGCCCGAGAGCACGCCGTCGACGGTGATGGCCAAGACGCCGATGCGCAGCGTCTTCACGTTTGCGTAGTGCGCGAGCACCAGCGCGAGGCGCGCGCTCCAGCCCTCCGTGAAGTGCTGGCGCAGGGCCACCTCCAGCGCGTGCAGTTGCCGCTCGACGCCGATGAGGAGCGCGAGGATCATCCCCAGGCCGGCCAGGAGCTGGAGCGCGGACTTGGCGGCCTTGTAGACGATGATGGCGCGCAGGGCTGGCGTCATCAGCTCGAGGCCGGTGGCGGGGTCGAGCGTCGTGGCGGGCGCGTCGGCCATCCTCCGAGTTGTGCATCAGAACCAGCCTCGCCGCACCCTTTCCCGTCGCGGCGATGACGCTTGACGCACCAAGTGCTAGAGACAGGGTTCGCGCCATGAGCCCGGCTCACGCCCCCCTCGCGCCGGTCTACGACGCGGCCTTCTACGACGCCCAGGAGGCGGGCTCCCTGCGCTCGGCGCGCGTGGTGGTGCCGCTCGTGCTCGACCTCGTCCAGCCGTCGTCGGTGCTCGACGTGGGGTGCGGGCTGGGGACCTGGCTGTCGGCCGTCGTGGAGAACGGCGTGACCGACGTGCTGGGGCTCGACGGCGCCCACGTCGATCGTTCCCGGCTCAAGATCCCGGACGCGCACTTTCGCCCCACGGACCTGCGGCAGGTGCCCGCGCTCGGCCGCGGCTTCGAGCTGGCGATGTGCCTGGAGGTGGTCGAGCACCTGCCGTCCGCGGCGTCGGAGCGCATCGTGGACCTGCTCACGCAGGCCGCGCCGGCCGTCCTGTTCTCGGCGGCGCTCCCGGGCCAAGGCGGCAGGCGGCACATCAACGAGCGCTGGCCCGAGCACTGGGAGCGGCTGTTTTCTGCGCGCGGCTTCGTGCGGCTCGACCCCATCCGGCCGCGGGTGTGGCGGCACCGCGAGGTGGAGTGGTGGTACCAGCAGAACCTCTTTCTCTTCGTGCGCGAGGGGCACCTCGAGCGGCACCCCGCCCTGCGCGCCGAGCGTGATCTCGCCCGCGACTTCCGCTTCGAGCTGGTTCAGGAGCGCGCGTTCCGCAAGGCCGTGGGAGCGCGCTTCGCCTGGCCCGGGCAGCTCTGGCGTGCCGTGCGGCGCTCGTTCGGCTAGCGGGCGAGCCTTCTGCCACCGGGCCCGCGTGCGCGCCGCCGTCTATTGCGCCGTGAGCTGCGCGGCGAAGTCCAGGTTGAGCGCCAAGAGCTCGGCCATCGGCACGTCCTTACGGCTGCGCACAAGGCCCGGCTCCTCCTTGGCGAAGAGCGGCGGGTAGAAGCTGAACCCCCGGTCCGGTGAGAGGGCCTGGACCTCCTCCTGCCAGCCCTCCCAGCGATGGTCGCCATAGAAGCGCTGCAGGTCCCCCATCAGCATCCAGGCGATGAGCTCGCTGTAGCCCTTGCCCGTGCTCTCCCACTCCAGCGTGTCGGGCGCGAGGTAGTGCGCGATGCCCTTGCCTTCGCCCAGCGCCCCGCCGTCGAGCGCGAAGAAGCCGCCGAGCACGTCGTGCGCGATGAACAGCGCCCCCGGCACGGCCTCGATGAGGGGCGCGCGCCCCAGGCCATTCCAGCGCGCGAGGTCACCCTCCATCCGCCCGCAGCCGCCGCCGAGGACGCGTAGCCAGCCGTGGTCGATGAGCAGGCCGCCGGTCTGGAACGCGATCGCGCCCATCGGCGAGCGCGTGGTCACTTGCAGATTCAGCAGCACATCGGCGGCGCGGCGCGGGCTCGCCTCGAGCACCTGCACGGGGGTCTTGGCCTGCGCGATCCAGGCGGACACTTGCGGCCACGCAGGCTCTCTTGAGTCGATGAGCTCGGTCAGGGTCTTGGGCATGGGGAGCGCCTACTTCTGCGGCCGCGCCGGCGCCGGGCTCGACCAGTCGGCCGGGTACGTCGCGTAGAGCACGCGCGTGCGGCTGGGCGTGCCGAAGCGGATGCTCGAGCCCTTGGGGATGTAGAACACGTCGCCCGCGCGGCCCTCGAGCGTGCGGCCGTCGATGGTGATCTGCAGGATGCCCTCGAGCACGAGGTCGACCTCGTCGTAGTCGAGCGACCACGGGAACGAGTCCTCGCGGGCCCAGCTCATGATGCCGGCCGTCATCGGCGCGCCGTCGCGCGAGGTGATGAGGTCGGTGAGGCCGATGTTGAACGCGGGCCCGGCGCCGGTGAACTTGCCCAGGCGCACCGAGTGGCCGCGCACGAGGACGAGGCCGGACTTGTCCACGGTGCGGTCGGCGGAGCCCTTGTCGCCCGCGGGCGGCTTGGCGGCGGCAGGCGCCGTGGCCTTCGGCGTCCCTACGGAAGACGAGGCCTCGACCGCGGGCGCGCCCTCGAGCACGATCTCGACCTCGAGCTCACCAGCGCGCGTCCAGGCGCCCGGCGACACGACCGCCTCGCCGCGCCGCGCGACGATGCGCCGCTCCCCACGGGCGAACGCGGTGTCGATGGTGTCGGCGGTGATGAGGCGGGTGGGCACGTGAGCAGTCTAGTACGGCCCGCCGCGGGAGGTGGCCCCTAGTCGCGCTCGTCCGCGAACGGGATGGCCGCCACCTGGAAGTCGTCCTCGTGGGTGACGTACCCCGGCCTCGTGGTGCGGATCAGCTCCACCTCGTAGCCGAGGCGCTCGACCACGCGGACCAGCCGCCACGCCTGCGCGATGAAGTCCTTGGCGTCGTCCTTGAACCAGGAGATCGCGACCGTGTCGCGCCGGTAGAACCCCTTGGACTTCGTGTGCACCAGGCGCTTCGGCTCGGGCAGATGCGTGTTGAACCACTGGATGAGCGCGGCGAGCTCGTCGCGCAGCGAGGCCGGCATCGTGCCGTGATCGAACGCGTGGTGCGCGGCCACGAAGAGGCCGATCTCGCCGGGGCGGCAGATGAACCGGATGAGGGTGCGCATGGGGTCGGCGGAGCGAAGGCTTGCGGCACTCTGCTAGGATCGACGCGGGATTTGTGCAAGGGGCGTTCAAGCCTGGCGGGCTCGGAGCCGGGAGGGCAGCACCGGGCGACGACGCGTAGCCCGCTGCATCCGTCCACCCCGGTGAAACCGCCGCCGATAGTCCTTCGGCAGGATCCCCAGCTCACGCAGGAACACGCGCCGCATCGTCTCGTCCGTGCCGAAGCCGCACTCGTCCGCGATCCGCGCCACCGTCTCGTCACCGGACTCCAGCGCGCGCCGCGCAGCCTCCAGCCGCACCCGCTCGACGAACGCGGCCGGCGTCGTGCCTGTCTCCTCCGTGAACACCCGCGCGAAGTGCCGCGGGCTCATCGCCGCCCGCTTCGCCAGCCGGTCGACGCGCCAATCAGCCCCCGGCTCTTCGACGATCCGGGTGACGAGCTGATTGATGCGCTCGCTCGCGCCCGCGTCGAGCCGCAGCGACGCGCTGAACTGCGACTGCCCGCCCGGCCTGCGCAGGAACACGACCAGGAGCCGCGCGACGGTGAGCGCCAGCGACGCGCCCAGGTCGCGCTCGATGAGGTGCAGCGCGAGGTCGATGCCCGACGTCACGCCCGCCGAGGTGTAGAGGTGGCCGTCGTGGGTGAAGAGGGCGTCGGGCTCGACGCGCGCCCGCGGATGCTGCTCGCGCAGGGCCTGCAGCGCGAGCCAGTGCGTGGTGCAGCGCCGGCCGTCGAGCAGCCCGAGCTGGCCGAACACGAACGAGCCCGTGCAGATCGAGACCAGCCGCTCCGCCGAGCGCGTGAGCGGCCGCAGGGCCTTCAGCGTCGGAGCGTCGAGGCCTTCGTTCATCAGCTCCAGCCGGCCACCGATGACCACGGTGTGCGGCCGCTCGCGCAGGCGGTCGAGCGGGACCGCGTTGATCTGCAGGCCACTCGAGGTGTCGACGCGCGAGCTCAGCGCGCCTAGGGTCAGCGCGTAGAACGGCGGCTTCCCGCTGTGCTGGAGCACGCGGTTGGCGGTGTCGAAGGCCTCCATGGGTCCCACCAGATCCAGGAGCTGCACGCCCGGGAAAGCGAAGAAGAGCATCTGACGCAGACGGCGGCCGGATGGCAGAATTCGTTGGATCTTTGTCATTTCGGCCATTGTGCCGCGCGGGCATGGTGTTGTCATGCTCAACTCCCGCCGCATCGGAAGCCTCGCCTGGTCACGCAGACACGGAGGCCGCCTGAGCCTCAGTGACCGCTGGTCGATCATCGCCGGCGTGCTCCGCGCGCGGCTCGTGCGCCGCTTGCGCCCCGACGGCCGGCAGCCCTTGCCCGCCGAGCGCCTGGACCTCGAGGCGCTGCGCTTCCCCGACAGCCGCCTCGTGAAGGAGGCGTTCGCCATCGGCGACGAGGCGTACGAGCCGTGGCTCCTCAACCACTGTCTGCGCACCTACCTGTGGGGCGGCCTCGTGGGCCAGCTCGAGCGCGTGCCCGTCGACCTCGAGGCCCTGCTGGTGGCGGCGATCTTCCACGACCTCGGCCTGACCAAGAAGTACGCGAGCGACGACTGCGAGTGCTTCGCGGTCGCGGGCGCGCGGGTGGCCGAGCAGAAGCTGGCGGGCCTGGCGCCGCCGCAGCTCGTGAATGAGGTCGCCGAGAGCGTCGCCCTGCACCTGAGCGCGACCGTGCGCCCCGACGAGGGCGGCCTCAACTACCTCTTGCACCAGGGCGCGCTGATCGACGTCGTGGGCCGCGGCCTCGGCAAGGTGCAGCCGCTGGTCCCGCGCGTGCTGGAGCGCCATCCGCGACTCGCGTTCAAGAAGCGAATCATCGAGACGCTCTCGCGCGAGACCGCGCGGCACCCGCACGGACGGCTGGCGATGGTGAGCCGCGTGGGTTTCTTGGGGCTCATCGAGCGGGCGCGGTTCGACGAGTAGCTGCCCGATCGCAGCTTCGCAGGGCCGGTGCGTGAGCTACCGCTTGCGCTTCTTCTTCTTGCCGCCCTCGAGCACCTTCGGCGCGGGCGGCACGAAGCGCTCCGGCTTGTACGTCACCGGAACGCTCCCCTGCGGCTTCGCCTCGGGCTTGGCCGCCGCGAGCTGCGCGTCCGCCTTGGCCTGCGCATCCGTCTTGGGCGGCGGCACGGTCACATTCACCGGTGGCGCAGGAGTCGGCTCCACGATCGGCGGCATCGGCGTCGGCACGGGCGTGGGCTCGGCGAGTGGCGGCATCGGCGTCTCGCTCTTGTCGGCGGCGATCGGCGGAGGCGGCGTCGTGTTCACCACTGGCGCGACGGGCGGCTCGCTTTGCTCGATCGCGGGCGCTGCTTGCACGGGCTGCGCTTGCACCGGAGGCTGGGCCGGAGCGGGCGGCCGCGGCTCAGGCAGGGTGATCGCGGGCGCAGGCTCCACCTTCGCCTGCGGCGCAAAGCTCAGCGGACTCGCCTTCGGGATCTCGATCCTGCTCGGCTGCGTCTGCTGGACCTGCCCCGTGCGCGCGGGCGGCTGCGCCTTGGGCGGACCCGGCACCTTCACCACGCGACGCTCGTGCCGCGCCTCGACGCCACCGCGGCTCGCCGCATGCGACAGCGCGCGCACCAGGGCCGCCGGATCCGGGCCGAACACCAACGCCCGCGCCGGGCCATTGGGCTCGTCGATGAGCGTCCGCACACCCGTGTCCAAGGAGAGCTTGCTCGGGAGCTGCAGCGCCGCCTCTTCCACGCCGGCCTGCGCGAGCTTGCGCATCGCCTCGGCCACGCGCTCGGCCAGCTCTTCCTCGCTCTGCGACCGCGGCCCCAGGCCGAAGAGGAACAGGCGCTTGAACCCGAGCCGCGTGCCCAGCGTCAGCAGCGCTTCGCCCGCCGTGCCCGTGACCAGCCCCGAGCGCAGATAGCGCGACAGCCCGCCCTGCAGCCGCCAATCAGCCAGGCCCGCGAGCCCCGTCAGCGGCCGCTCGTCCTCGCCCACGAACAGACACAGGGCATCGCCTGCCGCCTGGTCGATGGCTTCGAGCGTGAGGGCGAAGAAGCTCAGGTCCATGGAATCGACACGTCAGAAAAGTCTGCGGAGCTTCCCG
>JAFEBC010000206.1 GCA_018266095.1 Deltaproteobacteria bacterium | reverse complement strand
GTGAAGTACGTCTCCTGCGGATTCGACCCGTCGACCCAGTCGCGCGCCGCGGGCAGGTGGCCGAAGTCGGGCATGACGGCGATCACTTGCTGATCGGGCGGCAGCGTGGCGGTCCAGGCGATGAGGTCCGTCTGTGTGGTCCACGAATCCTCGTCGCCGAACGCGCCGTGGAAGAGGTACGCGACCGGATAGCGTCGCCCGTGCTCGCGATAGCCCGGCGGCTTGAGGACGTTCACGTGCACGCCGCCGACGATGAGGTGGTCGAGCCGCGCGTCGATGATGGGCGCGTCATTGGGGTCCATCACCAGCGAGCAGGGGAACTGCTGCTCCTCCGCGTGCCCGGCGAAGGAGAACCCGGCGAGCAGCGCAGCGAGAGCGGCGGCGGGGACGAGGCGCTTGGTCATCCCTCGCTCGTATCGTTTGCGTTCCAACGGTACAATCACCCGCATGGGTCATGAACGCTCGTTCAGAGTCTTCGAGCGTCTCGCCGGGCACGCGCAGGCGGCGGGCGGGCTGACCGACTTCCGCGAGCGGATGCTGTCCACGCTGCTCGAGGCCATCGGCGGCGACAGCGCGTCGTTCCTCGAGCCCGCGCCGCGCCTGGCGTCGCAGGTGGTCGGCGTGGGCATCGCGGCCGAGTTCACCACGCGCTACCTGGCGAACGTGGGGCGCTACGAGCGCTCGAACGCGCGCATGTTCGCGGCCCTGACGCGCGGGCCGACCGTCGACCACCTGGTCTATTCACCGCGCGAGCGCGAGCGGCTCGAATTCTACGAGGAGGTGCTGCGGCCGCAGGGCGCGCGCTCGTTGATGGCGAGCTTCGTGGTGCACCGCGGGCAGCCGCTGGGCGCGGTGGTGCTCAAGCGGCACGGGCGGGACGCGCGGTTCGAGCAGGACGATCTGGAGGTGCTCGCGGACCTGACGCCGGCGTTGGCGCTCGCGGAGGCGGGCATGCGCGGGGCGGTGTGGAGGGGCGCACCGGCGCTGGCGACGCTGAGCAAGCGCGAGCAGGAGGTCGCCGGGCTTTCGCGCCGAGGACTGAGCAATGCGGAGATCGCGCTGCTCCTGGGGACGAGCCGGAACACGGTGAAGCAGCAGATGCAGCGCGCGATGGAGAAGCTGGGAGCGCGGAACCGGACGGAGCTGGCGGCGATGTTGGCGGGGGTGGTGTAAAGGAGCGGACGTCAGGGATCGTCGCCCTCGTCCGCACTTGCAGTTCGATCGCGCGGATGGGTCGCGAGATGCGTTGCCTTGCGAAAGGCCGCGGACCAGAACACATCAGACATGATGGTCTCGGGCGAAAGAACGGAGCCGTTTCGAAGCGCCTTCGCACTCCCTCCGTGACTCCTGCAGAACGAGATGACCCGCGGGAGCAGACCGAACGAGACGCTGCCGTCCGACATCGCTGCGAACTGAATCCGAAACTCCGCGAAGTAGAGCTGCGCTTGAGCGCTCGGGTGCAGCAGGATTCGAGACCCATCGATGCAGTCAAAGGCCGCTGCGGATTCGTCCGGTCGTTTCATCGCGTCCGCGAAGCTCGCAACAACTTCGTCCCTCGAGGCAGGCTCGACCGTGCACAAGCGATAGGGTGGAACAGGAGTCCTCATACCCGGTCAGGGTCCCGCCGCATGAGGCGCTGCGCGCGGATCTCTCCTCGGTTGCAGAACTTGCAGAAGCACGGCTTCTTGCCCTTGGCCGCCGGGTAGTACCGCCAGCCCGCGAGCCTCGGCGCCGGATACACGCGGCGGATCTCGGACGGCTCCACTCGGCGCGGCACGATCACCTCCAGGCCCGCTGGGTCGGTGTGCGCGAGCACGATCGCCACCGCCTCGCTCGCCAAGACCGTGCGCGCCTTGCGCTCGCTGAACTTGCCGATGGTCACCGGCTCGTCGTCGGGCAGCACGAAGCGCACGCAGACCTTCGCGCTCGAGCCCCAGCGGCGCAGCTCGCGGGCCCACTGGTGCGTGAGCTGGAAATCCGGCACGACCGGAAAGCAGAAGACGCCGCGCTGACTGCGGCGCCCGCGCGCGATGCCGCCCTTGCGGATGCGCGCGGCGTTGGCCTCGTTGGTGATGTGGACGAACGTCGCCACGCGCAGCCCGACGCTTGGGGTCGAGCCCCTACACGTACGCGTTGTTCATCAACTCCCCGAACCCACCCCCGCCCGGCACGATGTACTGCTTGTCATCGAGCCCGCGCTCCTTGTCCCAGTGCGTCCCGGGCACGGTGTCGAACACTTCCTCCGGCGACAGCCCGCGGTCCAACCGCAGCGCATAGATCACCGCGTTCGGGTGCGCCGTCGTCACGCGCTTCAGGTACTCCGGCGTCACGATCAGGTGCGCGCAGATCACCTTCCGCGGCTTCCCCGGCACGGCCTTGTACGTGTCCAGCGCCATCACGATCGAGCCGCCCGTCGCGCCCATCGGGTCCGGGAAGAGCAGGATCGAATCGTCCACATCGCCGCCGATCTTGCTGCCCGAGATCTTCGAGCCGATGACCTTGCCGGCCTCGTTCGTCTCGCGCGCCATCACGAAATGGTCCTGGCGCACGAGGCGCGGATCGAGGACGGAGTTGAGCAGGTCGTACGTGATCTGCGACGGCAGCGTGCCCGCGCGCGCGATGTTCACAGTGACCGCGCGGAGCTGCGGGTCGATGACCTCGCCGTGGAACACGCCGTGCGGCGTCGCGTCGATCATGCGCGTCGGCTGCGCCACGGGGTGCCGCGGGAACTCGGCGTTGATGATGGCGCGCACGAGGATGCCGTACAGCTCGGACACGAGGCGGTTGATCTCGGGCTGATACGTGCCCTTCGCGCACAGGCGCGCGAGCTGCGTCAGCGCCAGCGGGTCGGCGAGCACGTGCACGTTGTGACCGTACTTGTGCGTGATCTCGGAGGTGCGGAAGGGGACTTGGTCGTAGACGTGGTCGCGCATGGGGCCTCGGGTCTTGGGTGGATCTAGCTGTCTTGCTTGTTGGGGGTCCAGGGGGAGCGGCAGCTCACCCCTGGTGGAGGCGCAGCCGGATCGACCTTCCCGTGGTGGAACCCTCTACAGGTGGGCTGTTCGAAAGTGTCCCTCACACAAATGGCAACAGAGCTTGCTCTGGGGGCTCCGTCGCTGGGCTCGGGTCAGGCGAGAAGCACTTGCGGCAGCGCGGCTCGTACTGCCCGGTCGCGCCCACGAGCACGCGATCCTCGGCGGCGATGGTGCGCTGGCTGCGCGTGGCCGGCTCGCCGCAGACGACGCAGATCGCGGCCACCTTGAGGATGCTCTCGGCGATGGCCAAGAGCTGCGGCACCGGCTCGAAGGGGATGCCGCGGAAGTCCATGTCCAGCCCGCTGACGATGACGCGCACGCCGTTGTTGGCGAGCTTCTCGATCACCTGCACCACGTTGGGCCCGAAGAACTGCACCTCGTCGATGCCGATGACCTCGGTGTCGAGCGCGAGCTTGTCGAAGATCTCCTCGGCGCGATCGATGACGGTGCTGCGCAGCTTCTGCGCGCTGTGGCTGACCACGGCCTCGGCGTCGTAGCGGGCGTCGATGCGCGGCTTGAAGAGCTGCACCTTGCGCTTGGCGATGACGGACCGCTTGATGCGGCGGATGAGCTCCTCGGTCTTGCCCGAGAACATCGGCCCGCAGATGACCTCGATCGAGCCGCTCACTGGCAGCTCTCGTCGGCGTTGCCGGCGGTGTGCGTGAGACGCAGGCGCGCCTTCACGGTGAGGCCATCGGGGCCGGGCGCGGCGTCGAGCTGGAGGCCCTGCAGGTCGCGCGCGCGCTTGGTGAGCAGCTCGATGCCGGCGCTCACGAGGCCGCCCTGATTCTGGCCCGCGGCCTCGAGCGACTTGAGCATGCCCGCGAGATCGACCCAGGCCACCTGGTGCGTGGGCTCGAGCAGGGACGGCACGGCGGCCTTCTGCAGGGACACATTGAGGCGCGGCACGTCCGCGGCGGGCATGAGGATGCTGGCGAGCGGGCCCACGGAGGTGTCGCTCGCGACCCACGCGGGCGCCTTGGGCTCGGGCTTCTTGCCGGACTTGGCGGCAGCCTTCGCGGACTTCGGATCGGACTTCGCGGCCTTTGTGTCCGGCTTCGCGGCCTTCGCATCGGCCTTCGAGGCCTTGGCGTCAGGCTTCGCTGCCGCAGGCTTCTTCGCGTTCTTGTCGGCCTTGTCGGCAGCGGCCACGAGCGCTCGCGTGAGCTTGTCCATCAGGGCCCATTGCGCCCGCTCGGACATCGTCGCCTGCGCGAACGAACTCGCGAGCGAATCCGCGCCCGCATCTGTGCCCACGGTGGACTTGCGGCCGATCAGCGCGATCGCCTTGTCGCCCGGCCCCTGGCCCTCCGCGGGCGCGTCCGCGATGCCGCCCAGCGCGGCGAACATCACGTGATCCTGGATCGCCACCTGCAAGCCCTCGGACAGCTTCCAGAACGTCGCGGCGCCCACGGCGTGCGGGCCCGAATCCGGCTGGTCGCTCTGCGACGCGTGGTCGAGCGCCTTGCGGATCGCGGGCTCCCTCTCCGGCACGAGCTGGCCCGCGAAGAGGAACGTCGAGCGATCCCACGCGGCCACCTGCTCGCCCAGGAGCGCGCCGATGAGCGACTGCGCGTCGAGATAGACCGCGACGACGCCGTTGCCGGAGACGCCCGGGAGCAGGTCCGCTTGGACGTCCGCGCCGAGCCAGGCCTTGAGCTTGTCGGTGACCGCGGGCTCGTCGGAGCCGAGCGTGCGCAGGAACTCCTTCCACACGATGGGCGGCGAGCCCGAGAGCTTCAGGAACAGCGCGGCGCCAGCCGGGAACTTCGAGGCCAGATCGGTCGGCGGCCCCGCGGGCGTCAGCGCGGTCACGAGCTGGCTGCCCGAGAGCGACTTGAGCTGCGAGAACAGATTCACGCGGATGCAGTCGGGGCTCGCGTCGACGGCGAACGCGGCCGTGTCGAGCTCACCCGCGAACCGCGCGGCCCGCAGGCCCGTGTCGCTCGCCGACGAGGACCAGAAGGTCAGGTCGCCCTGCCCCACGCGCTTCTGCGTGTCGAGCCACGCCGCCTCCTTGGCGAGGCCCGCGTCCGGCCCGAGCTGCGCGGCCGACTGCAGCGCCAGCAGCGGATCGCTCGCGCCCGGCGTGCGCAGATAGAGGTAGCCGTAGCGCTCGATGTAGGCGACGCGCTCCGCGCCGTGCAGCCGCGTGCCCACCACCGCGCGCGTGCCGTCGGCGAGCTTCGACTCCGTGAGCTCGAACGGCCCCGCGTCGCCCGGACGCGAGAGCAGCTTGCGCAGCGCGGCCTCGGCCTTGGGCAGGTCGCTGATGCCCGCGACGGCGATCAGCGCCTCTTTGTCCTGCGGGATCGTGTACAGCGCCAGGCCCTCATCCGAATCGAAGCCGTTGGCCTCGAGCTGCGCTGTGTCCGTGAAGTCGAACCCCAGGCCGTCGCGCACGCCGCGCACGTACTCCTCGTACAGCTCGCCCAGGCCCACGCGCTCGGCCAGCCGCTTGTGCAGCGCCGCCCGCGCCCACGGCCGCTCCAGGACCACGGCCGCCCGCGCGTCCGCCGGGATCGCCGAGGGCACCGCGCGGCGCAGGATGGTGACCTGCGTCGACGCCTTGCGCTCCTGGCCGTCCTTGTCCTTGATGATCTCGGTGACGGTGAACGTCCCCGCGCGCGGGAACGCGTGCGTGACCTGACGGCCCTCCGCGCTCGTGCCGTCGCCGAAGTCCCAGCGCACGACCGTTCCCTCGGGCGTCTCCTGGCCCTGGGCGGCCGGCGCGCCGAAGCTCATCGGCACACCCGAGCGGTTCGTCTGCGCCTCGCCCGCGTTCGGCAGGAGCCGCAGCATGCAGGCCGTCGACGAGAGCGCGAGGAGCGCGGTCAGGGTGCAGAGGCGTGTCGTGCGCATGGCTGAAAGCCTCTACCACACCCCCGCGCGTCGTACCGATGGCAGCGGCGGCGCTTGCGACATACAGTCCGGAGGTCCTCGAAGGAGCCCCACGTCCGTGAGCCTGGTCGACGAGCGCAAACTGGTCTTCGAGGTCGCCGATCAGGTCGGCGGCCTGATGGAGTTCTGGGGCTTCAAGCGCGTGATGGGACGCGCCTGGACCACGCTCTACCTGCACGGCGAGGCGATGACGGCGGCCGAGCTCTGCGAGCGGATGGAGATCTCGACGGGCGCGGCCTCGACCACGCTGACGGAGTTGGAGCGCTGGGGCGTGGTCTTGCGTACGCGGCGCTCGGGCGACCGGCGCGACTTCTTCACCGCGGAGAATGATGTCTGGAAGATGATCTCGCGCGTGCTGCGGGAGCGCGAGATCCTGCTCGTGGACCGCGCGCTGGAGGTGTTCGAGCGCGCCCAGGAGGACCTCGCGCACGTGCCGGCGGGCGAGCGTGTTCGGGCGCAGGCGGTGATGGCGCGCATCGAGAAGCTGGCCGAATTGGCGCGTGTGGGGCGGGCGCTGCTCACGGGGATCATCGAGCGCGGGCACGCGGATCTCGCGCCGCTGATGCGGTTCGCGAGCGCGCTGGTGCGCAAGCGGGCGTAACGCCAGGGGTATCCGGCCAAGGTCCTGGCCCGCCCAACAATTGCAAACAATTTCGGGCTTGAAGCGGCCTTCCCGTTTCCAGCGCGCATGTTACTTTGCACCCCGGAAAACCTCTGCCGGGAGCATCCCCATGCGTCGTCTCGCGTCCGTCCTCGCGCTCTGCGCGCTCTGGTCCTGCACGAACTCAGTCGAGGTGTCGGGCTCGGGCAGCATCGCCGGCAAGGTGAAGCTCGGCGACCTGAGCGACTCCTCGGGGCTCATCGTCACCATGCTCGGGCCGGTGTCGGGCACGGCCATCACGGACGCGGCGGGCGCGTACGGCTTCGACAACCTGCCGGTGGGCACGTACGCGCTGACGGTGACGGCGGCCTCGGCGGCGCCGGCCACGCAGACCATCAAGGTGCGCGTCGAGACCTCGGCCGCGCAGGCGCCGGAGCTCGACTTCACGCCGCTCGGCTCCATCGACGGCCAGGCCACGCTGGGTCACGCGACGGGCAACGCGGGCATCGACGTCCACGTGGCGGGCGCGTCGCAGGGCGCGGCCACCGACGACGCGGGCGCGTTCGTGCTCGAGGGCGTGCCGGCGGGGACGGTGACGCTCCTGGCGACGCGCGCGGGCTTCCAGCAGGGACACACGCAGGTGCAGGTGGCGTACGGCCTGCGCGCGCACGCGACGTTCACGCTGGCGCCGGAGACGGCGGCCACCTCGACGGTGCCCGTGCTCGACGCGGACGCCTCGACGCTCTCGGCCTCGCCCGCGCAGGCTGCCGCGGATGGGCAGGCGAGCATCGCGGTCACGGTGACGCTGGTCGACACGCACGGCGCCCCGATGGCCGGACAGGCCGTGCTCGTCGCGGCTGAGTCGCCGCAGGTGCAGATCGCGCAGCCTTCGCTCACGGACTCGAACGGGCAGACGGTGGCGCACCTGTCCAGCACGCGCGCGCTCTCGACCACGATCTCGGCCACGGCCATCACCGCCTCGGGCGCGGTGGCCCTCGCGCAGACGGCGCAGGTGTCGTTTTCCTCCGGACCGCCCGCGGGCCTCGTGTTCACCTCCGCGCCGCCCTCAGTGGAGGCGGGCGCGAACGTGCCGGTGTCGGTGCAGATCGTGGACGCGAACGGCAACCCGGCCAGCGCGGCCACCAGCACGGTGCGCCTCTCGCTCCTGGGCGGCCTGCCCGGCCTCGTGGGCACCACCGTGCGCGCGGCCACCTCGGGCACGGTGACCTTCGATGACCTCGCCGTCACCGCGGCGGGCCAGGGCTATGCCTTCCTGGCCAGCGCCGAGGGCCTGACCGTGGCCGTGAGCGCCTCCTTCGATGTGCGCACGGGCGGCGCGGCCCAGCTTCGCTTCTTGCGGCCGATCGCGGACGGCGTGGCCGGCCAGGCGCTCACGGGCGCGTCAGGCCCGCTCGAGGTCGCGCTCGTCGACTCCTTCGGCAACCTCGTCCCGGGCGCGCAGGCACAGGTCACGCTCGCGCTCGACGGCCCTGCGGCCACGCTCGCGGGCACCTCCACGCAGGATTCGGCCGCGGGAGTCGCGGCCTTTGGCGGCCTCCACATCGACCACGCCGCGAGCGGCTACACGCTGTCCGCCTCGGCCCCAGGCCTCGCCAGCGCCACCTCGACCGCGTTCAGCATCGCGCCCGGCCCCGCCGCCGCGCTCTCCTTCGCGCAGGCCCCCGGCGACACCTCCGCCGACGCGTCCTACCTCGGCGCCGCCGTGATCGCCTTCGCCGACGCCTTCGGCAACCGCGCCGCGCCCGTCGCCGATCTCGCCCTCGCGCTCGCCAGCGGCCCCGCGGGCGCCGGGCTCTCGGGCGGCCAGACGGGAATCGAGACCTCCAACGGCGTGCTCTTCCCCGCGCTCGCCCTGCACAAGGCCGGCACCTTCACGCTGCAGGCCTCGGCCACCGGCGTCTCCCCGGCCACCAGCGCCGCCTTCACCGTCAGCGCCGGCGCGCAGTCCGGCCTCGCCTTCCTCACGCAGCCGCAGAGCGCCACCGCGGGCAACACGCTCCCCACCGTCCGCGTCGGCGTCGGCGACAAGTGGGGCAACGCCGTCAGCACCAGCGCCTCGGGCAACGTGTTCCTCAGCGCGCCCTTCGGCTCCTACCGCGTGGGCCTCTCGAACGGCGTGGCCAACTTCGGCAACGTCTTCGTCACCCAGGCAGGCACGTTCACCTTCACCGCGACCTTCAGCGGCTCGCCCGCGCTCGCCTCCGCGACCAGCGCGTCGTTCACGGTGCAAGCCGGCCCGCCCAGCTCGATCTACGTGCAGAGCGGCCTCGACACCGGCGTCGCCGGAGAGCCGCTCACCGGCAGCGGCGGCCCCATCCAGGTGGCCATCTCCGACGACTACGGCAACCCCACGCCCATCGCGGGCCAGATCACGGTGGCGCTCGGCCAGAACCCGACCGGCGACGCGCTCGCGGGCACGCTCACGGCGACGCTCGTGGGCGGCATCGCCAGCTTCGACGACCTCGTGCTCACCAAGGCCAACCCGCCCGACTGCGGGTCCACGCTCGTCTTCCACTCCACCGTGGGCGACGACGAGGAGGGCCTGAGCGTCATCGCCGGCGCCCCCACGCACCTCGCCATCGCCGTCGACACCTCGCACGCGCGCGCCCTCGGCTTCTTCTCGCCCGCGCTCTCGGTCGAGGCCCGCGACCGCTACGACAACGTCTGCTCCTCGGACGCCGCCGACGCGGTCAACGGCGCCACGCTCTCCCTCTCGGGCGGCACCGTGGGCGCGCGGCTGTTCAACACCTCGCCCACGCCCGACGGCTCCGGCCTTGCGCGCGTGAGCTTCCCTGCGCTCACCATCGATCGCGCGGGCACCGCCTACGTCATCACGGCCACGCCGTCGGGCGGCGGCGACCCCATCAGCACCCCGCCCTTCGACGTGGGCGCGGGCACGTGGCAGGCCAGCACTGGCATCGAGGGCGGCTCCATCGGCGCCCTGTTCCGCGACACGGTCAGCGGCGCGCTCTTCGCTGGCGCCGGCAGCGTGCTGTTCAAGAGCACCGACTCGGGCACCTCCTGGTCGCAGCTCGGCTCCTGGCCGGGCCAGATCGTCAAGGCCGTAGCCGCCGATCCGCACGCGAACCAGAAGCTCTACGTGCTCGTCGACTGCTGCGGCCAGTATCACTGGGCCCCCCAGCTCTGGCGCTCCCTGGACGCCGGCGCGACCTGGCGGCAGATGAACCTCCCGCAGATCAGCAGCAGCGGCACCGGCTGGGCCTTCGTGCCCTACGTGCTGCACTTCTCGAGCGCCTCGAACCCGTCCGAGCTCTACGTGGCCGTGCACTCGTCGGGCCTGCAGCGCACCACCGATGACGCGCAGTCCTTCACCACCGTGCACCAGGAGGATTCGTGGGCCGTCGCCGTCAGCCCCACGGACCCCAACATCATCTACGTGAGCGACTCGTGCTGTGTGCGCCGCAGCAGCGACCACGGCGCGACCTTCACGCCCGCGAACTACGGCCTCGCGGACTCGAGCCTCGGCCTCCAGCTCGTGCTCGACCCCAACGACCCGCAGCACGCGTACTTCGGCACCAACTACAACGGCTTCTACGTCACCGCGAACGCGCTCGCCGCGCAGGCCGGCCAGGTGGTCTGGACCAAGATGGAGCCCTCCGGCGACGGCACCTTCTACAACCTGGTCGCGCCCAGCCAACACACGCCGGGCACCGTGTACCTCGTGAACCAGCCGTACACGGGCGTGACCGCGAGCCTCTACAAGAGCACCGACTACGGCGCCACCTGGTCGGCGTCGCCCAAGACCATCCCCTTCCGGCTGCTGAGCGGGCTCGCGGAGGCCTCGAGCGGGAGCCTCTTCTTCGGCGCGGACGGCCCGGGCGTGCAGACCTCGAGCGATGAAGGCACCACGTGGGCGCCCGCCAACGGCGGCATCACCGGCGTCAAGGTGGTCGCGCTGGCGCAGGATCCGACTGGCGCCCACACGCTCTACGCCGGCACCTCGGGCGCGGGTGTGTTCAAGTCGACCGACGGCGGCCAGACGTGGTCGCCGTTCAACACCGGCCTTGGCGACCCGCGCATCCTCGGCCTCGCGGTCGCGCCCGACGGCTCGCAGGTCTACGCGATGAGCTTCCAGGGCACGATGGCCCGGCGCGGCGCCGCCTCGTCGAGCTGGTCGGCCAGCGCGGGCGTGCAGTACGGCGAGTCGCTCGCGGTCGACGCCACCGACAGCCAGGTGGTGTGGGGCTACGGCAACGGCCAGCTCTACCGCAGCGTGAACCAGGGCGCGTCCTTCACCTCGATCAGCAACTCCGGCGGCGGCCTGCTGCTCTCGGACCCGGTCACCAGCGGGCGCCTCTTGGCCATCGGCGGCCCGTGCCTCCTGACCACCAACGCCGGCGCGAGCGTGGGCCCGACGGGCTACAGCTTCTCGTACCAGATGGTGAGCGCGGCGATGTCGCCCGTCGACGGCAACGTCATCTGGGGCGCGGACACGAGCGGCACCTTCCACAGCACCAACGCGGCCTCGAGCTTCTCCAGCGTCAGCGGGCTCCCGGCGCCCGCCACCGCCTTCGCGCCCGACGTGAGCTCGGCCAGCGCCACGCTCGCCGCGAGCCCGGTCTTGGGCGGCTTCGGCTCCATCTACAGCACCGCCAACGCGGGCAGCACCTGGAGCTACGTGGGCTCGGGCCTCGCCAACGCGGGCGGCGTGCGCGTGCTCCTGCGCGACCGCGGCACCTCGACGACGGTCTACGCGGGCACCGACTCGGGCGTGTTCCGCGCGACCAACGTGCAGTGAACTTCGAGCGGGCGCGCCGCCGTGGAGGGGCGCGTCCGGCCTAGAATTCGAGCGACAATCCCAGGCGCGGCCCGCGGTCGCTCAAGATGAGCGAGGTGCCGTTGCGGAAGCCGTCCAGCCGCGTCCAGCCGTACTCCACGAACACGCTGGTGCGCTGCAGGCCCATGTCGATGAAGGCCTCGTTGGCGATGCCGGGGCTGATGGTGTCGATGGAGAACGCCAGGCCGAGCGCGGTGGTGTAGCCCATGGTCCAGCCGCTGCCGTGGCCGG
Source organism: Deltaproteobacteria bacterium (assembly GCA_018266095.1). GTDB lineage: Bacteria > Myxococcota > Myxococcia > Myxococcales > 40CM-4-68-19 > CAIWCD01. The sequence continues at coordinate 6,438 of JAFEBC010000206.1, read as the reverse complement.
TCCTGCCGGGGACGGTCGAGTCGGTGGTGGTGCCGGTCGCGTCCTTGCTCTGCCACATGGTCGCGTTGAGGCCGATCTGCGCGTAGGGGATGAGCGGGAAGAAGCGCACGTTGTCGGCGAGCCAGTCGAAGCGGTAGGTCGCCACGAGCCCCAGCGGCACGAGGTTCAGGAGCGTGGTGTCGCCCGAGGCCTTGCCGGTGAGCACCTCGCGGCCGCGGCCGATGTTCTGCCAGAAGCCGGCGGTGCCGCCGAGCATGAACGAGCCGTAGAAGTGCACGAGCGTGTAGTCGACCTCGAGCTGGCCGCGCCAGGGGATGCGGGAGCCGAAGATGTCGTGGTACGGCGTCGCGCCGTTGAGCGCCTTCTCGGAGTCGACCTGCGGGTCGTACTTGTCGAACTTGAGCGCGAAGAGCAGGCGCTTGGGCGGGCGGCGGTTGTAGTCCGGGGCAGAGTCTGCGCGCGCGGCCGTGCCCGACAGGAGCAGCAGCGCGAAGAAGCCGAGGCCGATGAGGAACGGGCCGCGGTTCTTGGACGACGAGCGCTGTCCGGCGGCGCGGCGGGTGCGGGCGCGCCGGCGGAAGGCGAAGAGGCCGAGGAGCGACAGCGGTCCGAGCGGCACGCTGGTGCAGCCGCCGCCACCCTCGGCCTGGCCGCCCTCGCGCACGTAGTAGTTGTAGAAGTCGTCGACGGCCACGGCGGTGCCCTGGACCACGTCGGTGAGCGCGGAGGTGTTTCCGTAGGTGTCCCGGGCGCGAACGGCGATGTCGTAGGTGTCGCCGTTGATGATGGTGTCGTGGTCGTCGGTCTCCGTCACCGTGGCCGTGGTGCCGACGAGCTTGCTGACCGCGGCGTTGCCCGAATCGATGGCCTGGGCGGTGGGCACCACGTAGACGTCGTAGTTGGCGATGGACTCCGCGCTGTTGCCCTGCTTCCAGCTCGCGCGCACCAGGTTGTTTCCGCCGCCGCCGGTGACGTCGGTGGGCGCGGTCGGGGGCGAGAGGGCGTAGTTGACCGTGATCGAGCCCGAATCGACGACGGTGGACGGCGCGCTGGTGGCCGCGTACTGCACGCAGAAGTAGGCCACGCCGGGCGAGGCCGAGGAGACGGAGGCGCCGCAGCCGCCCGCGAGATCGAAGACGAAGTCCGCGAGGTTGACGGTGACGGTGCCGGTCTCGCCGGTGGTCGAGGGCGAGTAGACCTTGTCGACCGTGTTCGCGGTGCACGACGACGACTTCGAGCCGCGGATGGTGATGGTGTCGGTGGTCGACGAGTAGTTCGCGCCCAGGTCGTAGGCGATGGTCACCGTGGTGTTGCCGTTGCACTCGGCCGCGCCGAATTTGTAGACGTTGGTCGAGCCGCCGATGGTGACGCTGACGGTGGCGTGGGCCGCCGCGATGGGGAGTGCGAGGACTGCGAGGGCTGCGGCAAGAGAGAGGCGCACGTTGAACCTTCGAGCAGGATGTGTGGACAGGCCACGGGCTGCGGGCCCTAGTTTAGCAAGGCCCGCGCCACGCAGAGGCGTCCTGATTTCAATGGGTTGCGGATCGTTCGCGAGGGCTCGCCGGACAATCTGGCGCGCCCGTCGAACGGCCTCGTGACTTTTTGTCAGTCCCCGCAAATCAGTGCGTGGTGACCGGCAGGCCCAGCGCCGACGGGTAGTCGCGCACGAGCCGCTCGGCGATCTGCACCGCGTTGGTCGCCGCGCCCTTGCGCAGGTTGTCCGACACCACGAACATCGACAGCGAGCGCTCGTCGGCGAGGTCGGTGCGGATGCGGCCCACGAGCGTGTCGTCGTCGCCCGCGCCCAAGAGCGGCATCGGGTACACGTGCGCCTTGAGGTCGTCGATGACCTTCACGCCCGGCGCCTTCTTGAGCAATTCGCGCGCTTCGTCCGGCGAGAGGTTCTTCACGAACTTCGCCGTGACCGCCTCGGAGTGGCAGTAGAACACCGGCACGCGCACGCAGGTCGCGGACACGCGCAGGGCCGGGATGCCCATGATCTTGCGCGTCTCGTTGACCATCTTCATCTCCTCCTCGGTGTAGCCGTTGCCCGCGTCGGTGCCGATCTCGGGCAGGAGGTTGAAGGCGATGCGGTGCGGGAACTTCGCGGGCGTGATCTCGCCCATCGCGAACAGCGCGCGGCTCTGGGTCTCGAGCTCGTCGATGCCCTTCTGGCCGGCGCCGCTGACGGACTGGTAGGTCGAGACGATCACGCGCTCCAGCGTGGCCGCGTCGTGCAAGGGCTTGAGCGCGACCACCATCTGGATCGTGGAGCAGTTCGGGTTGGCCACGATGCGCTTGCCGCCGGGCTTGATGGCGAGCTCGAGGTCGCGCGGGTTCACCTCGGGCACCACCAGCGGGCACTCGGGGTCCATGCGGAACGCGGACGAGTTGTCGATGACCACCGCGCCTGCCTTGGCCGCGTGCCGCGCGAACTCCTTGGACACCGACGAGCCGGGCGAGAAGAGCGCGATCTGCACGCCCGCGAACGACTCAGGCGTCAGGCGCTTCACCTTGAAGACCTGGTCCTTGAACTCGAGGTCCTGGCCTTCGCTGCGCTCGCTCGCCAGCGGCACCAATTCGCCGACCGGGAAGTCGCGCTCCTCCAGGACCCGCAGCATCTCGCGCCCGACCGCGCCCGTCGCACCCGCAATCGCAACCTTGAGCTTCATGCGCGCGGACTTCCCACGCCCTGGCCGGGTGCGTCAAGACTCCGCGGCGCACGCTGTCTCAAGCGAAACGAGGCCGCGCCCAGCCGGATTCGCGCACCAGGGCGTCGACGCGCGCCTGCAGGTCGTCTCGCAGCGCCCGGACCTCGCCGAGCGGGCGGCCCTTGGGGTCGGGGAGCGGCCAGTCGAGCCTGCGCGCGCCGGGGACGACCGGACACTCCTCGCCGCAGCCCATGGTGACGAGCGTGTGCGTGCCTTGGGCGAGCTCGGGCGTGAGCTTCTGGGGCACCGCGCTCGAGACGTCGAGGCCGATCTCGCGCAGCACGGTGGCCACCTCGGGATGGACGGCCTCTGCGGGCTGTGTGCCGGCCGAGGTGGCGATGGCCTTGAGCGGGTTGGCGCTCGCGTTGAAGAGCGCCGCGGCCATCTGCGAGCGGCCGGCGTTGTGCACGCAAGCGAAGAGCACGCGGGCCCGGGCGCGCTCGTTCTCGGGGATGCGGCGCTCGAAGATCACGACGTCGCGCCAGACGCCCTCCAATTCGGCCTGGCGCTCGTAGCGCCCGACCTCGCGCAGCCCGCAGGCGCGCATGAGGGCGAGGCTGCGCTCGTTGTCGCTGAAGACGGCGCCCAGGAGCTTCCACAGGCCCGTCTCGCGCGCGGCGGCGATCAGGGCCTCGACGGCGAGCCGGCCTGCGCCCCGGCCGCGGTGCTCGCGCGCGACGTACACGGAGAACTCGCCGATGCCGCGGTAGCAGTCGCGGGTGCGCCACGGGCTGGAGGCGGCGAAGGCGACCACGGTGCCCGCGTCCTCGACGGCGACGATGGGGAAGAGGCCGAACCACGCGCGCAGGTCGGCCTCGGTGCGCGGGCGCGTCTCGAAGGTGGCGACGCGGTCCTCGATGCCCTGGTTGTAGATGCGGGCGAGCGCGGCGGCGTCGTTGGGGTGCGCGGTGCGCGTGGTGAGCGGCATGTCAGGATTCCTTGGGCATACGGAGCCAGCGGAACACGAGCGTCGCGGCCAGGGCGCCGGCGAGCTGGGCGCCGATGAACGGGAGCACGTCGGCGGGGCGGATGCCCGCGTAGGTGTGCGTGAGCGCGCGCGCCAGCGTGACTGCGGGGTTGGCGAACGAGGTGGAGGCGGTGAACCAGTAGGCGGCGGTGATGTACGCGGCCACGGCGAAGGGCGCGTCGCGAGGGCTGCGCTGGCCGACGTTGAGCACGACGGCGAGGAGCCCGAAGGTCGCGACGGCCTCGCTGACGAGGGCGCCGGGCACGACGCGGATGTGCGTGGAGACGGTCAGGATGGGCTCCGCGAACATCGCGTGGGCGAGCCAGGTGCCCGCGACGCCACCGAGGACTTGGGCGGCGGCGAAGGCGGCGAGGTCCGCTGTCGCCAGGCGGCCAGAGAGCGCCTCGGCGAGGCTGACGGCGGGGTTGAAGTGCGCGCCGGAGACGGGCCCGAAGGTGGCGATGAGCGCGACCAGGGCCGCGCCGGTCGCCAGCGTGTTGCAGAGCAGGGCCAACGCAGGCGCAGCGGGGGCGAGCCGTTCGGCCATGATCCCCGAGCCCACCACGGCCGCGACCAGGAGCGCGGTGCCCAGCGCCTCCGCGGCGGCCTTGCGCAAGAGCGTCGGGTTCACCTGCGCCTCGCCACGCCGGGACAGCATCCGCCGCGCCGCGCGAGCTTCTTGGCCTGCTGCCGGTCCTTGTGCAGGTCCTTGTCGGCCTCCACGCACGATCCGAGGAACTGATGCAGCGCGCGCTCGAAGGGGCTGCTGGCCCGCGCCAGCGAATAGAAGCTCCAGGCGGCGGACTTGCGCGCGACGATGAGCCCCGAGGCTCGCAGCACCGCCAGGTGGCGGGAGACGGTGGGCTGGGGCGCGTCGAGGAGCGACACCAGATCGCCCACGCACAGCTCGCCGTCGAGGAGCATGGCGGCGATGCGCAGGCGGGGCCGATCCGAGAGGGCGGCCAGCGCGGAGGGCACGGAGTCGGAGGACATGACCATATTCGGATATCCGAATATCAGGATGCCACCGCGACGCCAAGCGCCAGGAGCGTGTCCGGGATCCGGCCCCTGGGGCCCTTGACGCCGGGCGCGGGCGCCTCCACCCTGCACGGCTCCCGACCCTTTCCTGGAGCGACCATGTCCCGCACCGTGATCTCGACGCCGCACGCGCCCGCCGCCATCGGCCCCTACTCGCAGGCGATCGCGTACGGGAACCTGGTGTTCACCTCGGGGCAGATCCCGCTCGATCCCGCCACGCAGCAGATGATCACCGGCGACATCCGCGCGCAGACCGAGCGCGTGATGCAGAACCTCGAGGCGGTGCTCACGGCGGCGGGCTGCGACTTCTCGCACGTGCTCAAGGCGAGCATCTTCGTGGCGGATCTGGCGGACTTCGCGGCCGTGAACGAGGTCTACGGCAAGCGCTTCCCCCAGGCGCCGCCGACGCGCTCGACGGTGCAGGTGGCGGCGCTGCCGCGTGGCGCGCGGGTCGAGATCGATCTGGTCGCGGCGAAGCCTTAGGTGCCCGCGGGGCAAGTCCAGACCGCGGGCGTCCGGTCTTCGCGCACGCGCTGGGCCGCGCCGGGCCTCATCGGGCTCGTGTTCGCGGTGTGCGTCGCGCGCTACGCTTGGATGATCCGCCGGCACGTGGTCGACGTGCTCTTCTGGGACCAGTGGGACTTCCTGCAGCCGGTGTTCGACGGCGAGCCGCTCTGGGCGAGCTTCCGCTGGCAGCACGGCTCGCACCGGCAGGGCTTGGGCGGCGTGGTGCTGGCGCTGCTCTATCCGGCCTCGGGGTTCTCCAACCGCGCAGAGGCGTGGGTGGCGCTGGGCCTGTTCGCGCTGGCCGCGCTGGCGTTCCTGTGGGTGATCGCGCGCGTGGGCCGGGGGCTGACGTTCGAGGACGCGTGCGTGCCCGCGATGGTGCTGACGTTGTCGGCGTGGGAGGCGTTCGGCGGCACGCAGAACCTGGCGTACGGGCCGTTTCCGCTCGCGTTCCTGGGCGGGCTGGCGCTGGCGCAGCTCGTCGAGCGGCGGCCCTTGCGCTGGGGCCTGACCGCGCTGCTCGGCGCGCTCGCGACCCACTCGGCCTTCGCGGTGGCGTGGACGCCGCTCGTGCCGCTGCTGTTGGCGCTGGAGCTGCGCGCGCCGCTGACCGCGCAGGAGCGCGCGGGGCTCGGGGCCGCCGTCGCGCTCTCGACGCTCGCCATCGTCTCCGTGTTCGTGGGCTACCGGCACGCGGACGAGCAGGACGTGGTCTCGGGCGCGCTCTCGCAGCCGTTCGCGCTGCTGCGATTCGCGGCGTTGATGCTCGCGCATCCCTGGGGGATCGCCGGCACGCGGGGAGCCTTGCGCGTCCCGCTGGCGCTGGTGATCTTCGCGGCGGTGTGCGCGCTGCAGCTCTGGTCGCTGCGCAGGCTGTGGGCGACGCGCGCCGCCGAGGTGACCGCGCGCCTGGTGTGGCTGCTGGCGGGCTCGTCGCTCGCGTACGCGCTGCTGGCCGCGCCGGGCCGCGTGGGCCTGGGCCTCGAGCTCGCGTCGTCGAGCCGCTACGTCTCGCACATGGTGCCCGCGATGATCGCGGTGTGGCTCGCGCTGCGGACGCTGCGCCCGGTGCCGATCGTGCGCCTCGCGCTGGTGTCGATCTGCCTGCTCGTCTGCGCGAAGGAGGTCCTGAAGGTGCGGGCCATCGAGGTCGAGCTGAGCAAGCTGTCGGACGCCAAGCGCGCGTTCGTGGCCTGCGAATTGGCCTCGCACGAT
>JAFEBC010000205.1 GCA_018266095.1 Deltaproteobacteria bacterium | reverse complement strand
TCAGAAGAGAATGGCTCGGCGCCCCCAACTCTGCGTCGGTCTCGCGGACCATGACGCTTGCGATCGGGCTGCCGAGCCGGGGGCAACATACAAGACGCTGAATCGCAGAGGATCTCGAACAAACAAGATTCTGCGCTTCGGCGCCTCTGCGGTGAGCGATCGAGCGAGCACTTCCGCTCGACCGAAGTCTCACGCAGCTACAGAGACGCGCTCATGCGCACGAACACCGAGCGCCCCGCGCCCACGTGGCTGCCCGCGAAGCCGTTCCCGATGCGCAGGTAGTAGTGCTTGTCGAACAGGTTGTCGACGTCCACGGACACGGTCGGCTTGAGCGGCGCGTCCAGGAACTGGTGCTGCAGCGTCAGGTCCACCTTGAGGTAGCCGGGGACGTTCTGATCGTTGTCGGGCCCCGTGCGCAGGCCGCTGTTGTAGGCCGCGAGCGCCGTCAGCGTGGTGCCGTTGTCGCGCACGGTGGCGCCGAGGTTCCCCGTGAACACCTGCGAGTGATCCAGGCGCTGCCACGAGTCGTTGGCGAGGTCGCCCGTGCTGAACAGATACTGCGCCGACGCGATGCCGCGTCCCTCGGCCTCTTGCAGCGAGAGGTTGGTGAACGCGTTGAACTTCGCGCCCAGCACCAGCGTCGCGCCCGCCTCCAGACCGCCCGCGCGCCCGTCCCTGAAGTTGTAGGGCGAGAGCAGGTTGGTCGCGCCGATCTGCACGTCGTCGAGCACGTTCTTGCCCAGGCGGCCCCAGGCGTTGAACTTGAGCGAGAGCTCCGGCAGCACGCGCGACTCGATGCCCGTCTCCAGCGTCACGTCCTGCTCGGGCTTGAGGTCGTACGGCACGATCTGATCCGGCGCCACCACGCCCAGGATGCGCGCGGCCGCGGGCGCGTCGAGGGGCGGCGGCGGCATCCACAGGACGCCCGTGGAGAAGCGCAGCACCGTGTTCTCGCTCACGGCGTACGCGGCGCCGAAGCGCGGCGAGAAGCCCACATCGAACGCGCTGGTGGGATCGCCCGAGAACGACACGCGCTGCGCGTCGAGCCGCAGGCCGCCCGTGAGGATCCACTTGCCCAGCGTCGCACGGTCCTGCACGAACACGCCGCCCGTGGTCGCGTTCGCGTCGTCGGTGCCGCTCTTGGTCTGCGACGGATCGACGCCCTGCTGCTGATCGCCGCGCGTGTACGCGGTGAACGCGGTCTTGCCGAAGAGCTGATCCACCTGGCCGCCGAACTTGAGCACGTGGTGCTCGCCGAGCCGGAAGAGCTGCTCCGCGGTGAACCCGAAGCGATTCGCCTCGCGCCGCACGTCGCTCGCGGTCTGGCACGTGGTGGTCCCGTTGTCGGTCACGCACGGATCCGCCGTCGGCCCCAGCGCGCGCACGGCGTCGCCGAAGAGGAACGCGTCCGAGCGCCGGAACGTCAGCGACACGCGCAAGGACGAGCGCGGATCGAAGTCGTGCCGCACCGAGAACAGACCGAAGAAGTCCTTCTCGTCCTCGCTGGGCTGCGCGTCGAGCGGCGTGTAGGGCGCGGGATCGTTCCCGTACCTGTCCGGCGTGCGGCCGCCGTCGGGCTGGTTGGGATCGTACGGCTTGAGCGTCGGGTCGAGCGGCACGCCGTAGAAGTTGTGCGACACGAGCCCGAGCAAGGACAGGTGCGTGTGCTCGCTGGGATCGTGATCGATGCGCAAGAAGCCGCGCTGCTCATCGCCCTCCGCGTTCAGGAGCGTGTTGAACGTCGGCGGATCGAGCGCGCGATCGGTGCGCTTGAGCACGAGCCCGCCCGAGAGCTGCAGCGGCCCCACCTGACGCCCGTACGAGATCGACGGATTCACCGTCTGGAACGAGCCACCCTGCAGCTCCACCTCGCCCGAGCCCTCTTGCGTGAAGCGCCGCGAGTTCAGGTTCACCACCGCCGCCAGCCGCTCGCCGTACTCGGCGTTCAGGCCGCCCGTCATCACCTCCATGCTCTCCACCGACTTGGGCGAGAGGAACCCGCCGAACAGCCCGCTCACCGAGTCCGGGATGGGCACGCCGTCGATCTGGTACTGCACGTTCGCGTGGTTTCCGCGCGCGAAGATGTTGCCCATCGCGTCGCCCACGAAGCCGGGCTGCGACTGGAGGATCTCGTTCACGCTCGCGGTGTCGCCCTTGGGCAGCGACTGGATGTCGTGGCGATCCATCGTCTGCACCGTGGCCGCGCCCTGCACCGGCGGCGGCGCCTTGGGCTTCTCCACGATGATGTCGATGACCTGGCCGGGGATGGGCAGGAACAGCTCCACCAGCGCCACCTCGCCCGAGGCGACCTTCAAGTCGCGCTGGTCCGTGCGCCCATCCGAGGCGATGGCCTGCACCACGTACGTGCCGAACGGGACCTGCTCGAACTCGAAGTGCCCGCGGGCGTCGGCGATGTGCTCGTCGAGCTTCTTGCCCTTGGACAAGAGGAGGATCTTGATGCCGCCGAGCGGCTGGCCCTCGTAATCGCTGACCGAGCCGTCGATGAGGCCGAGGTTCGCGGCCTGCACGGGCAGCGCCACGAGCGCGGCGAGGAGAAGCAGCGGGAGAACCTTGAGACTGCGCGAGAACATGTACGGCTCCAGAGTGTGCCGCGGCGAGCGGCGGCCCCGCGCAGGGCGTGCGCAGGGCGAGGTGGAAGAGGTCGGGGAGATCAGGGGCGGGCCCGGCTCGGAGAGCGGACCTGCGGGCGCTCTCGGCTTCAGGCGCGCGGCGGCGACGACTTGGGCGCGACGTGCAGCAGCTCGAGCGGATGCGTGGGCGCGAGCGAGAGCGCGACCGGCTGCGCCAGCTCGACTTCGGGGGTCGACTCCGCGAGCCGCGGCGGGTCCTGGAACAGCGCGCGCTGCGCCGCCGACGCGACCACGAGGCAGTGCTGGTGGCTGGTCTCGTGCGGCGCGGCCGGATCCTCATCCGCGACCGGCGTCTCGCCCGTGAAGGCCGGCTGGTGCAGCGGCGCGGCCTGCGTGGCGGCCAGGTCGAGGAGCTCACCGTGCTCGAGACAGCGCGCGTGCGACTCAGTGGCCTCGTGCAGCGAACCCAACAGCGGCGCGGCCACGCACATGAGCGCCAGCGCCGCGGAGGCGAGCCGGAGAACGAGCGGCGAATGGCGGGAGCGCAGGCGCATCACGGAGTGGACGTTCACGAAGCGGGCAAATGAGAAGGGAAAGTCAATAACCAGGGAGCGCCCTCGGGTCAAGGGTACGTTGGGCCCCCCCGTAGAGCTACGCAGCTAGCCCGTGAGCCGCGTCAGGGCCCGCGCCAGCTCGGCCGCGCCCATCACGGACGGCAGCTCGATCACCGGCACCTGCGCCTCCTTGGCCGCGTTGCGCAGCGCCGAGAGGCTGGGGATGCGGCCCTTCGATGGCACCTCGACCAGCACCAGATCCGTGCGCGTGGCCGACAGGCGCGCCTTCGCGGTGGGCACGTGCGTGATCTCGCAGCCCTTCTCCAGCACGCGCGAGACGTCCTTGATCCACTGCTCGCGGTCGCTCACCAAGAGCACGTGCGTGCGCGCCACCGGCACGTCGATGGGCAGCTCGACAAAGAAGCGGCTGCCGTGGCCCTCCATGCTCTCGATCCACAGATCGCCGCCGTGCCGCTCGGCGATGTCGCGCGCGATGCGCAGCCCGCGGCCGGCGCCCAGGCCCGCCATCAGCCGCGGCAGATCCTTCGAGGCGATGCCGCTGCCCGTGTCGC
>JAFEBC010000204.1 GCA_018266095.1 Deltaproteobacteria bacterium | reverse complement strand
GGCAAGAGGGGGGCGTCGGGTGCTTCTCGCAGGTCGGGAGCGCGGCGGCCCAGGCTGAAGGCGCGCTTGGGCTCTTTGCCGCCGAGCGTGAGCACGGTGCCGTCCTTGGCGTAGACGAGGACGGCGCGGTCTTTGCCCATGGCGCGCGCGGCGAGTGGGCCTTGCGCGAGCGTGGTCAAGTCCTTCGAGTCGAACGAGGCGAGGACGCGGCCGGCGGCGAGGTCGCGCAGGGTGACGTCGAAGACGTTGCCGGTGCCAGAGATGCACAGCGCGGTGGGGAACATGGCCGAGTACACGGACAGCGGGCCGGGGCAGGCGTCGACGTCGAGCTCGCCGGGCAGCGCGCGCTCGCCGTCGGGGCCGAAGAGTCGCAAGAGGTTCCAGCGCGCGAAGAGCACCTCGCCGGTGCCGCCGAAGAAGGTCGCGCGTTGGCCCTCGCGCGAGCCGGGCAGGGGGACGTGGTGCACATCGAAGGGCGCTTTCAAGCGGCCCAGGAGCGCGCGGCGCGATTCGGCGTCGGGGCGGTGCTTGACCAGGATCCACGCGCTGTCCGCGCTGAAGCTGACCTCGGTGACGCCGCACGAGGTCGAGCCGTCGGCGCAGGCCGGATATGCGGCGAGCTCCGCGGGGATCGACACGCGGCGCGCCTCGGGGAGCGCGTAGAGCGAGAGCGCGCGATCGTCCACCCGCGCGAACCACTGCTCGTCAGGGGAGATCGCGGCCACTGCGCTCGCCGACACGGGGTCGTCCGTGAAGGCCTCGGGATCCAGCCGCTGGGCCAGCGTAAGCACGTCGCGCGGGCCGCCGGGGTCCGCGCGATCCGTGAGCCAGAGGTGTTCATCGCTGCGCACCAGCACGTAGCGCCCGCTGGCGGAGAGCTCGGCCAGGAGCGGCTTGTTCTTCTCCACCGGATACGCGCGCGACCACTGCGCGCGCAGGTCGGGCACGCCCAGGACGCGCACGGTGGAGCCCTCGCTCGTCACCAGGAGGGCGCTCGAGCGCTGCGCGAAGCGCACGCGATCCGCGCGCACGACCGGCCCGCCCGCGCAGGCCACGCTGCCGAGCACGAATCCCACGATCGCGAGGCGGAGGGCCCTCATGCCGCGACACTATCCTCCAGCTCCCGGCGAATTGGCGCGCTCACTTCCCGTGCGCACGAAGTGAGAGCAGAATCATCAGCGCGTGAACGCCCGATCGCTCCGTCCCCGACTGCCCGCGGCGCTGCAGCTCGCGCTGGTGCTCGCCCTCGGCCTCGCCCTGCCTGCGCGCGCGCAGCTCCTCGACGATCCGCCGCCCGAGCGCCGCCTCGTCTTCTCGAGCCTGTTCGCCTTCCGCTACAACCCGCTCGGCCTCTCGGAGGCCGCCTCGCTGTTCCTGCGCCAGCGCCTGTTCCTGAGCCATGAGCTCGCGCTGCAGGACAACTTCGTCGCGCTCGGCGCCATCGCGCAGGTGTCGCCCGCGTCGGCCCGCGTGGGCGCGCAGCTCGAGGTCCAGCCGCTCACGGTGCTCAAGCTGTACGCGTCGGCCGAAGTCATCACCTGGTTCGGCAACTTCAAGGCGCTCGCCGCGTTCCCGAGCGCCACCAGCGACACGAGCGACGCCGCCTTCGACCGCTTGGGTTCGCTCCCGCCCGATCAGCAGAACCACGCAGCGACCGGCTCGCAGCTCACCTTCGGCGCCGACGTGCAGTTCAAGGTCGGGCCCATCGCCGTGCGCAACGCGTTCCAGCTCGCGCGCATCCGCTTCCCGCTGCCCGCTGGCGATCGCGTCTTCTACGACCCGTACAACGACGTCGTGCTCGGCAGCCCCGGGACGCTCTTGCTCAACGATCTCGACGTGCTCTACTTGAGCGACCACGGCCTCACCGTGGGCCTGCAGTGGAGCTGGCAGGACGCGCGCCTGACCGCCGCGCAGTTCGCGCCCGGCGAGGACACGACCGATCCAAACTCGCCCACGCATCGCATCGGCCCGCTGGTCGCGTACAAGTTGTTCACGCACCCGGGCCAGTGGCTCACCTCGCCCACGGTGTTCCTGCTCGCGCAGACCTGGCTCAAACACCGCTACCGCACCGGCGCCGAGACCTCGCAGGCCGTGCCCTTCGTCGCCCTCGGGATCGCCTTCTGGGGCGACCTCTTGCCCCTCGAGAGATCACCATGAACGAGCTCGTCCGCTGCCCCTGGCCCTCTCCCGACGACGCGCTCTACGTCGCCTACCACGACACCGAGTGGGGCGTGCCCGAGCGCGATCCGCGCGCGCTCTTCGAGAAGCTCATTCTCGACGGCTTCCAGGCCGGCCTCTCGTGGATCACCATCCTGCGCAAGCGCGACAACTTCCGCCGCGCCTTCGATGGCTTCGAGCCGGAGAAGATCGCGCGCTACACCGCCAAGAAGCGCGCGGCGCTCATGCAGGACGCGGGCATCGTGCGCAACCAGGCCAAGATCGACGCCGCCGTGAAGTCCGCGCAGAGCTTCCTGGCCATGCGCGACGAGGGCCTCGACTTCAGCGACTTCCTCTGGGACTTCGTGGGCGGCGAGGTGAAGCAGAACCACTTCGACCACTGGAAGAAGGTCCCCGCCGAGACCGCCGAGAGCGCCGCCATGTCCAAGGCCCTGCGCGCGCGCGGGTTCAACTTCGTCGGGCCCACCATCTGCTACGCGTTCATGCAGGCCGTGGGCATGGTCGACGATCACCTCGTGACCTGCTTCCGCCACGGCCTGTCCAAGAAGCCCACCGCGAAGGGCCGCGCGACAAAACGCCACTCCCGAACAAAGTGACGGCCGTCACGCTTGCAACCTTCGCGTGACAGCGGTAACAGGCGCCGCAACCCTCACCGCATTACAATCGTGTCTGATGGACGCTGCACCTCACGACTTCCTCTGCAAGATCGCCTTCTTCGGCGGGCTCGACGAGAGCGCCATGCGCTTCCTCGAGGGCCAGATGGCCGAGAAGAAGTTCCTCGCCGGCGCCACCGTGGTGCAGGAAGGGGAGGCGGGCCGCTCCATGTACATCGTGCGCTCGGGCGCGGTGCACATCGTGCGCAAGGGCGCGGCCGGGCACGTGGTCAAGCTGCGCCTGATGCACCCCGGCGACTTCTTCGGCGTGACCGCGCTGGTGGAGATGGAGCCGCGGCCGTTCTCGGTGGTGGCCGATTCGGACTCCACGCTGCTCGAGCTGACCTGCAGCGATCTGTACAAGCTCTACCGGCACGACCTGAAGGCGTATTCGCTCGTGGTGATGAACATGAACCGCGAGCTGTGCCGGCACCTGCGCTCGGCGGCGTCGCTCTTGGGCCAGCTCATGGACCAGAAGCCGGCCGAGATGCGCGAGGCGCAGAAGCAGGGGCCGCTGTTCGACCAGCACGAGCGCAAGCTGGTGGTGTCGGCGGACTTGGACTCGCGCCAGCGGCACTAGATCGCGCTGGCTCCCTCGCGCCGTCGCGTGCGAGGCTCATCGACTCGTGACCCGCGCGACCGCCCAGAAGCTCGGCCTGCTCGGCGCGCTCTACCTCTCGCAGGGCCTGCCCTACGGCTTCTTCACGCAGGCGCTGCCGGTGATGATGCGCCAGTCGGGCCGCTCGCTGGAGCAGATCGGCCTCGCCTCGCTGCTCGCGATCCCGTGGGCGCTCAAGTTCGTCTGGGCGCCGCAGGTCGACCAGCACGGCTCGCGCGAGTTCGGCCTGCGCAAGAGCTGGATCGTGCCGCTGCAGATCGTCACCGCGCTCGTGCTCGCCACGGCGGGCTTCCTGGAGCCGAAGACGCAGTTCGACGGCCTCTTCGCCATCGTGCTGCTCGTCAACGCGCTGGCGGCCACGCAGGACATCGCCACCGACGGGCTCGCGGTGGACATCCTCGACACGCAGGAGCGCGGCCTCGCCAACGGCCTGCAGGTGGGCGGCTACCGGCTCGGCATGGTGCTCGGCGGCGGCGTGATCCTGATCTTCTATTCGTACTTGGGCTGGCGCACCTCGTTCCTCTGCATGGCCGCCGCGATCCTCTTGGCGACGGTGCCGATCGCGTTCCACCGCGAGGTGCCCGCGCCCGGTGCCTTCGAGCGCGAGGCCAAGTCGCTGCACTTCCTGCAACTGAAGGGCGCGTGGCCGCTGCTCGCCTTGCTCTTCGTGTTCAAGTTCGGCGAGTCGCTCGCGTCCACCATGCTGCGGCCGTTCATGACCGATCACGGCCTGACGCTGCTCGATGTCGGCTGGATGCTCGGCACGGTCGGGTTCGCGGCGGGACTCTTCGGCGCGCTCCTGGGCGGCTATCTCGCAGGCCGGCTCCCGCGCAAGCAGGCGCTCATCGTCTGCGCCATCGCGCAGGCGTGCACGCTCGCGAGCTACGTCATCGTCTCGCTCGGCCTGCCCGGCAAGCTCACGCTCGCGGCCGTCGTCGGCGCAGAGCACGCGGGCAGCGGCATGGCCACCGCGGCGCTCTTCACCTGCATGATGGACTGGTGCCGCCCGGGACACAGCGGCAGCGACTACACGGTGCAGGCGTCCACGGTGGTGATCTCGACCAGCACCGCCGCGGCCTTGAGCGGCTGGACGGCGCACCAGCTCGGCTACACCGGCAACTTCGCGCTCGCGTTCGCGATGGGGCTCGTCGCGCTCGGGGCGATCTTCGTGCGCTTTCCGCAAGGCGCGCCCACCGAGCGCTGAATCGTCCCCCCGAAGCGCGTCGTCCCGGCGAGCTCTGTGCCCACCGGGACGACGGCTTCACTCAGGCTCTTCCCGCGAACTCCGGGATCCGCGCAGCGCCTACCAGCCGCACGTCTGGCCCTTGTTCTGCTCCTTCAGCCAATCCTGCAGCGGCTTGAAGTACTCCAGCATCGGCCCCGCGTCGATCTCGCGCGAGCCCGTCATCGCGAACATCGCCTCCTGCCACGGCTTGGACGCGCCCAACGCCAGCATCGCCTTCAGCTTCGCGCCGGCCTCCTTCGAGCCATACACGTTGCACTCGTGCAGCGGG
>JAFEBC010000203.1 GCA_018266095.1 Deltaproteobacteria bacterium | reverse complement strand
GGGGTACTCGCACGTGCGGCTCCGGGCCAACCCGACCATGCGCGAGGCGATCGCGCTGGGGCGCAGCTTGCGGTTCATGGAGGTGCCCGGGGACGGCGCGGTGTTGACGATGGAGCGGGCGCTGTAGCAGAAGCAGCGGCAGGGGGATGTCATGCTGCTGGAGCTGTTCGAGTCGATGCGCGCGGCGCACAGGGAGTGGATCGCGCTCGTCGCTGCTCGTCTTGAGGCAGGCGAGGTGTCGCTCACTTCGCGCCGCATTTTCGAGTTGAGAACCCAGGAAAGCCGGATCAGCGGCCAACTCAGCGCATGCCTGTCTGCGTTCGATCGGCAAGCCAACACGACGGTGGCTTCACTTTCGCTGGGATCAATCGCGCGGCCCCTGTTTCTGATCGAATGCAAGAGCGGCGTCCGCTTCGACGGCATCGAGGGAATCGCCCTACCAACCCTGGGTTTGACCGAGCCACTCCCAACAACCGGTGATGCGGTGCTCACCGAAGCTCTCGCCGACTGGGTGGATGAGCAGATCTCGTCGGCCTTTCTAGGACCGATTTCGTTCGCGATCGACCGCACTCAGCTTGGATCGGCTCGCCTTGGGTTTGCGCCTCTACGGGCGCGCGGGGCCACCTCTGGTCGCGAGCACCATGCCGATCCCTACTCGGCCTTTCTGTCCGATCGGCGAGCGTGGCTGCGCCTTTCGGGTCCCCTCGTCACGCGTCGCGCAGAAGCGCCTGCAGACCCGATCGCTCAGCCTCCTTCGCTGTCTGCAGCACTTTGGGAAGAGCACGTCTGCCTGCTCGAGGATCAGGCCCATGCGCTCTTCGCGCGCGATGATGAGCGCGCCACGGAACTAGCTCGCTCAATCGCAGGGAACGAACCTGCAATCGAAGCGAGCCTCACGCAGGCCGAAACTGCGATTCAGTTTCTCCCTTCCGAGTTGCCGGAGTTCGACCTCTACGACTACGTGCCCTACCTGATCCTGAAGCACCCTTCCGGCGTTCGTGTCGGCGGGCAGGTCGGCGGTCACGCGTGCGCTCAGCCGAGGATCGAAGGCGTGGCGTTGCCGCTGGACAGCGATGTGTGGAGCAAGGCGCTTGGTCGCATCTATCACCGACACAATCTCTGCGGCGATGGCGACCACCAGAGGAGGGTTTTGCCCCACCTCCGTGAGGTGTGGCCTGTACAGACGGGCGAGTGGTCCATCGAGTACGACCCCGACCGGATCGACCAGGGCGAGGAGGCGTGGTTCCCTGTCCGCACGCGAGCGCGGCCTGGCTCCACCGATCCGGTGGCCCGCTGGATCGATGGCCGCCCGGGCTTCATCCTCATGCCCGACAACTGCGACTAGGCCGCGACTCGGATCTGGCCACCCCCGCACCACTGGACTGTCCGTGCTCCACCTGCGACACACTGCGTCGGATCTTCGGCGGATGGCCAAAGGTCTGAAATCACTGGCATGACGCCCCGGCCTGCGACTTGGCCTCACTCCTGCTCTAGGGGTGGTCAACTTTAAGTCCAACGGGAGAGTCCATGTCCTTCGGAACCAAGCCGACCCTGCTGACCGCCGCGCTCCTCGCCGCCACTTCGATCGCTTGCGGCGCCGACCTGACCGACGCGAACGACTCGGACACGGACGACCTGTCGGACACGACGTACTCGATGGAGATGGTCCGCGCGAACCCGGCGCTGCTCCCGTCGGTGCAGGTGGTCGATGCGCGCAAGGTGACGGGCCACGGCCGCCCGGGCGCTCAGGCGGACGTCGCGCACACGAACTTCCAGGGTGGGGGCTGGGACGCTGCGTGGCTCTACGACGCGAACGGCCTGGGCCAGTTCAAGAACCTCGCGGACCCGGCCGTGCACAAGGACGACAAGGCGACCGCGACCTACGCGCGCAAGCCGGGCGACCTCTTCGCCGCCGACGGCAAGCTCGTGTGGACGAACGTGGCGCAGGGCGGCCTGGGCGACTGCTACTTCGCGGCCTCGCTGGCCTCGACGCTGCTCGCGGACAAGGGCGGCGACCTGACCAAGAACATGATCGTCCCGGTGATCGAGAAGGGGAAGGTCGTGTCGTACAAGGTGACCTTCTTCCAGGCGTCGGGCCGCAAGGTGGCCATCGAGGTCGACCCGGACCTGCCGCACTCGGTGGCGACGGGCGACGTGTTCTACATGTCGTCGACCGACAACGCGCCGGGCTACGAGGAGTGGGCGCCGTCGCTCATCGAGAAGGCGTACGCGAAGTGGCACCGGTCGTACAACGCCATCGGCAACGGCGGCACCGCGGCGGATGCGCTCTACGCGCTCGGCGGCAAGACCACCAAGCAGTACGCGGCCAAGAGCGCCACGGTGGTCGCGGCGATCGACAAGGCGGCCAAGGCGAACAAGGCGCAGGTGGCCTGCACGTACGGCGAGAAGGACGGCGTGAAGTACGACGGCACGGGCGTCTACGCGGACCACTGCTACACGCTGCGCGGCATCGAGAAGAAGGACGGCAAGACGTTCGTGATGCTGCGCAACCCCTGGGGCCCCTGGCACGACACGGAGCCCTCGGGCCCGGGCTCGGACGGCGTGCAGGACGGGCTGTTCTCGCTCGAGCTCTCGGTGTTCCAGACGCTGTACCTGGACGTCAGCATCGTCCCCTAAGGCCAGCCGCACCGTTCGCGGTGGTTCCCGCTGCCCGCTCCGGTTCGCCGGGCGGGCAGTGTGCGTTTTGGCCAGGCGCGGCAGGGCGCGACGTGTGCTACTTCCCAAGTCCGCCATGGTCCCGACCCTCGAGTTCAAGTCCGGCGCGCTGCTCCTCCTCGACCAGCGCGTGCTGCCCCACACGGTGACGTTCGTGTCCGTCCAGACGGCGCGGGCCTGCGCGGAGGCCATCCGCGACATGGCGGTGCGCGGGGCGCCGGCGATCGGCTGCGCGGCGGCGTATGGCCTGGCCTTGGGCGCGTTCGAGGCGGCGCGCGAAGGGTCGGCTGAGGCGCAGGAGGGCGTGTTCCAGGCGGCGCACGAGGTGCTGGCGAACTCGCGGCCGACCGCGGTGAATCTGCGCTGGGCCTTGGAGCGCTTGAGCAAGCTGCGCGCGCGGCTGGTCGTCGAAGGCATGCCGGCGGGCCAGATCGCCGAGCGCCTCTTGGCGGAGGCGCACGCGGTCACCGAGGAGGATCTGGCTTCGTGCAAGGCCATCGGCCAGCACGGCGCGCCGCTCGTGCCGGACGGCAAGGGCATCCTCACGCACTGCAACGCGGGCGGCCTGGCGACGGCGGGCTATGGGACGGCGCTGGGCGTCGTGCGCGCGGTGGTGGCGAGCGGCAAGCAGTGTCCGGTGTTCGCGGACGAGACGCGGCCGTGGCTGCAGGGCGCGCGGTTGACCACTTGGGAGCTCCTGCAAGACGGCATCCCCGTGACCTTGCTGCCGGATGTGGCCGCGCCGTCGCTCTTGCGTTCGGGCAAGATCGGCTGCGTCATCGTGGGCGCCGACCGCATCGCGGCCAATGGCGACGTGGCGAACAAGGTGGGCACGTACGGCGTCGCGCTCGCGGCCCACGCGCACGGCGTGCCGGTGATGGTGGCGGCGCCCTGGAGCACGATCGACCTGCGCGCGAAGGACGGGCGCGACATCCCCATCGAAGAGCGGCCGTCGACCGAGGTCACGCACGTGGGCAAGGCGCGCATCGCGGCCGAGGGAGTCTCCGTGTTCAACCCGGCCTTCGACGTGACGCCGGCGGCGCTCGTCTCGTACATCGTCACCGAGCGGGGCGTGGCCCGGGCGCCGTTCTCGGACTCGCTCGCGGCGCAGGGCCGGTTGGGCTAGAACCTCCCCATGGCGACCGACCCGCTCTCGCGACTGACGGCGCACCCTTGGCACGGCGTCTCGCCGGGCGACAAGGCCCCGGAGCAGTGCCCCCGCTACATCGAGATCGTGCCCCCCGACACGGTGAAGTACGAGCTCGACAAGGCCAGCGGCCTCTTGAAACTGGACCGGCCGCAGCTCTTTTCCAATGTGATTCCGTGCCTCTACGGCTTCATCCCGCAGAGCTACTGCGCCGTTCAGGTGGCCGCGCGCTGCACCGAACGCACGCAGCGCACCGGCCTGCGCGGCGACGGCGACCCGCTCGACATCTGCGTCCTCACCGAGAAGACCATCTCGCACGGGAACCTGCTCGTGACGGCGCGGCCCATCGGCGGCCTGCGCCTCGTGGACAAGGGCGAGGTCGACGACAAGATCATCGCGGTGCTGCGCGACGACGCGCTCTACGGCGCCATGAACGAGCTCTCGGAGCTGCCCAAGAAGCTCACCGACCGGCTCTCGCACTACTTCCTCACCTACAAGCAGCCGCCCGGGAGCAAGACCTCCACCTGCGAGATCGTCGAGGTCTACGGCCGCGACGAGGCGCACGAGGTCATCCGGCGCTCGTTCTCCGACTACGCGTCGCTCGCCCTGCCGCACGCGAGCTAGCCGCGACCGTCTCCACCGCAGCCGCACGCGCACACGAGGTTTAGACATGCCCAGCTTCGACATCGTCTCCAAGGTGAATCTCCCCGAGGTCGACAACGCCTTCCAGCAGGCCAAGAAGGAGATCGACCAGCGCTACGACTTCAAGGGCACCGACACCGGCGTCGAGCGGGTGGTGAACGAGAAGGAGAACGGCATCAAGCTCAAGAGCTCGACCGAGCAGCGGCTGGAGGCGGCGCGCGGCATCGTCGTCGAGAAGCTCGCCAAGCGCGGCATCTCCATGCGCGCGATCGTGTACGGCAAGATCGAGCAGAGCGGGAAGTTCCACCTGCAGCTCCTGACGTTCCAGGCGGGCCTCAAGCCCGAGAAGGTCAAGGAGCTCGTGAAGTTCATCAAGGACTCGAAGATCAAGGTCCAGGCCGCCATCCAGGGCGACGCCGTGCGCGTGTCGAGCAAGAGCCGCGATGAGCTGCAGGAGACGATGAAGGCCGTGCGCGCGAACGCGGACAAGATGGAGATCGACATCGGGTTCGAGAACTTCAGGGATTAGGGGGCGGCACATGAGCGGGCAGGGATCTGGCGGCAATGTCTTGGCGGCGATCTGCAGCTTCTTCATCCCCGGCCTGGGCCAGCTCGTCCAAGGGCGGGTCCTGGCGGCGCTCTTGTTCTTCGTCGGCGCGGGGATCCTGTGGTTCGTCTTTCTGGGCTGGGTCGTCCACCTGTGGGCCGTGATCGACGCCGCCCG
>JAFEBC010000202.1 GCA_018266095.1 Deltaproteobacteria bacterium | reverse complement strand
TCGTCGTCGTCGAGGTCCTCGAGCTTGGCGCGCGCGATGAGCCCGTCGAGCCACTCGACGTCACCGGCCGCGGTCAGCTCGGCGCGCACCCAGGCCACCAGAAATTGCGGATCGAGTTGAGCGGGCATGGGCGCGATCTAGCACGACCTCGCGCTCCGTGTTGCCCAGCGCTGCCGACGGCCCCGCGACTACCGCCGACCGAACCCGCCGCCCATCGTCAGATCATCCTGCGGCGGGCCCGACGGCCGCTCGCCCAACCCCTGGCCCACGCGCGGGAGCAGGTTCGGCGCCAGCGCGAAGTCCTTGTACGTGGTCTCGCCCGCGATCACCTCGATGGTGGCCTCGCGCTCGCCCAGCCGCTCGTGCCACAGCTTGAAGTGGTACTTCCCGGGCGGCACGTCGAGCACATACGACCCGTCCGCCTCCGTCAGCACCACCGCCGTCGTCGGCACCACGTGCACCACCGCGCTGATCCACGGGTTCGCGTTGCAGCGCAGCTTGAGGATGCCCGCGAGCGTGAGCTTGGTGGGCACGGAGTAGCCCTGCACCGGCATCGGGTAGTTGAACTCGGCCACGCCGCTCGCGCGGATGTCGTGGAACACCGGGTCCTTGTTGGTGATGGTGAGCACGCTCCCAGGCGCGGCGATGGCCACGTGCGGGGTGAACATGCAGGCCGCCAGGTCCAGCTTCACGGCAGGTGCCTGATCCTCTGAGAGCTTCGGCCCGTCCGCGAGCCACACCGCGACGTTCTTCACGCCGTTGTTCGGCCCCGTCTCCAGCGAATCGTCGGCCTTGTTCGTGCCGCACTGCTTGATGTCGCGCGTGACCGGCAGCGCCGCCAGCTTCGGCGCCACGCCCTCCACCGTGATGCGGCCCGTGATGCGCCCCAGGCCCGCCGCGAGCGGCTTGGGCGGGGCAGGGGGAGCGGCCTTGGCGGTCGCCGTCGAGGCCGGCGTCGAGGTCCCCGCGAGCGCCTGCACCAGATTGACCGCGCCCGTCGACGTGCCCGCGGCCGCACCCGGAGCCTGCGTCGCCAGCGTGGTGTTCAGCGAGGTCGCCGGGACCGCCGGCAGCTTCGGCTCGTCCGCGCGCGCCGCCAGCGCCAACAGCCCCACCAACAGTCCGGCCCAAGACAGACGCATCACCGCTCCGTTCTCACTCTCACGACATCCAGCCGCACCGACCACTTGCGAGCCCTACCGCGCTTTCGCCCGCGCCCGCAATCGCCGACCGCTCCCAGAGAGACTGAGGGTCGGGTCCGCACATTCAAACGAGTCTCCCTTGACTTCCCCTGGAAGATGCCTACCTTGCCGCCGCCGCGGGCAGTCGTGTGCCCGCCCCATCCGGATTCGTCTCTCATCAGGAGGCAGCACCGCATGTCCGCCAAGGAAATCGCCTTCCACCAGGCCGCGCGCGAGCAGATCCTGCGCGGCGTCAAGACCCTCGCCGACACCGTCGCCGTCACGCTGGGGCCCAAGGGCCGCAACGTCGTGATCGAGAAGTCGTTCGGCTCGCCCACCATCACCAAGGACGGCGTCACCGTCGCCAAGGAGATCGACCTGGGCGACCGCTTCCAGGACATGGGCGCCAAGATGGTCCGCGAGGTCGCCACCAAGACCTCGGACAACGCGGGCGACGGCACCACCACCGCCACCGTGCTCGCCGCCGCCATCTACGCCGAGGGCCAGAAGCTCGTCGCCGCCGGCCACAACCCGATGGCCCTGAAGCGCGGCATCGACCAGGCCGTGACGGCCATCGTCGGCGAGCTCGCCAAGATCTCGGTCAAGACGCAGGGCCACAAGGAGGTCGCGCAGGTCGGCACCATCTCGGCCAACGGCGACGAGACCATCGGCAACATCCTCGCCGAGGCCATGGAGAAGGTCGGCAAGGAGGGCGTCATCACCGTCGAGGAGGCCAAGGGCCTGGAGACGACGCTCAAGGTGGTCGAGGGCATGCAGTTCGACCGCGGCTACACCTCGCCGTACTTCGTCACCGACGCGACGCGCATGGTGGCCGAGTTCGAGGAGCCCTTCATCCTCATCAGCGAGAAGAAGATCTCGGCCATGGCCGACCTCGTGCCGCTGCTCGAGCAGGTCGTGCGCACGGGCCGTCCGATCGTGATCATCGCCGAGGACATCGAGGGCGAGGCGCTCGCGACGCTCGTGGTGAACAAGCTGCGCGGCACGCTCAAGGTCGCCGCCGTCAAGGCGCCGGGCTTCGGCGATCGCCGCAAGGACATGCTGAAGGATCTCGCGATCCTCACCGGCGGCCAGGTCGTCTCCGAGGAGCTCGGCCGCAAGATGGAGCAGCTCACGCTCGCCGACCTGGGCCGCTGCAAGCGCCTGACCATCGACAAGGACAACACCACCGTCGTCGACGGCTTCGGCCAGAAGCGCGAGATCGAGGCCCGCATCAAGCTCATCCGCGCCCAGGCCGCCGAGACCACGAGCGACTACGACAAGGAGAAGCTCCAGGAGCGCCTGGCCAAGCTCGCGGGCGGCGTCGCCGTCGTCCAGGTCGGCGCGGCCACCGAGACGGAGATGAAGGAGAAGAAGGCCCGCGTCGAGGACGCCCTGCACGCGACCCGCGCGGCCGTCGAAGAGGGCATCGTCCCCGGCGGCGGCGTGGCCTACCTGCGCGCCCGCAAGGCGCTCGAGGGCCTGAAGCTCTCGGGCGACGAGCTCGCCGGCATGAACATCATCGCCCGCGCCGTCGAGGAGCCGCTGCGCCGCATCGTCGGCAACGCCGGCCTGGAGGGCTCGATCGTGCTGATGAAGGTCCTCGAGGGCTCGGGCGCGTTCGGCTACAACGCGCGCACCGACCAGTACCAGGACCTCGTGCTCCACGGCGTCATCGACCCCGCGAAGGTCTCGCGCACGGCGCTGCAGAACGCCGCCAGCGTGGCCTCGCTGCTCCTCACCACTGAAGCCATGATCGCCGAGAAGCCGAAGAAGCCGGTCAAGGCCGCAGGCGGTGGCGGCGGCGGCGGGATGGGCATGCCGGGTATGGGCGGCATGGGCGGAATGGGCGGCATGGACTACGGCGGCGGCGACGACATGGATTTCTAAGCCGCGCTTGATTCAAGCGTAGCGACGCAGTCCTCGAGGGGCCGCCGGTGCAGACCGCGCGGCCCTTCGTGCGTCCGGAGGCCGCGTTGGGACCTCGATCAAATCGCCGCGAACACGCCCGCGAGCGGAATCTTCACCTCGGGGAACTCGACCGACGAGAGCGTCGACCTGCGCTCGAAGCCGGCCACCAGGTCGTACGGCGCCGCGCCGCTCATGCGCACGAGGTCGACCCGCTTCTTGTCCGGGTCGACCATCCAGTACTCGGGCACGCCGTGCCGCGCGTAGAGATCCTTCTTCACCAGAGTGTCCAGTGAAGTCGGGCCCGGCGACAGGATCTCGATCACCAGATCCGGCGCACCTTCGAGCCCTCGTTTGGTGATGAGCTTCTTGCGCTCCTTACGCACGACGACAAGGTCCGGCTGCACCACGCTTCGACTGGACAACACGACATCGAAGGGCGCCGAGAAGACCAGCGCCTTGCGTTCGAGAACACGGTGCAGCGCGACGGCGAGCCGCATGGAGATGATCTGATGGAACGACGACGGCGCTGGCGACACCTGGAACTCCCCCGCGATGAGTTCATGCCGCTGGCCGTCGGAGGGAAGTCGCGCGTAGTCGGCGTAGGTCGACGGGCGAATCCGGTGGAGGCGCGGGCGTGCGTTCATCGTGAGGGACCTCTACACGAGGGGTACGACATTCGTTCCAATTCAAGTGTACCTGATCGTGAGCTGGGGATCGTGGTACCCCAAATGCGTGGGACTGAACCTGCGACTGAACCTCTTCCGCGACGTCGAAGCACCGGCTGTTTTCGGCGCGCTGAGCGAGTTCTACTCGAGGAGGGGCGCGTCGTTGGTCCCCGAGCTAGCTCCAGAACGGCGGTTTGAACTGCACGTTCGCCGAGGTCCTCGGCCGGGGACCATCCCTCCTGGTTCCGCCTGTGATCACCATCAACAAGCGCGGCATCGCGGGCCTCTTCGACAACCGCCGGGGCATTCTTCCCAATCCGACGGTCGTCCTCTGCGGGTCCGGATTCTCCCCTGAGTCCAGTCACTTATCGGCGGGGTGGCGTTGCGGCACGGTGGCTGCAAAACGTCCTCACGAGACCGCGCGGTTAACCACGGAGCAGCCCGCGGGTCAGTTTCGCAGAGCAGACAACCAACCCCTCTCGCTGCACCACTCTTAAGGAGCACGTCATGATCAAGCAGACTGCGTTCGGAATCGCCGCGGCCCTCGCCCTCTCCCTCTCGGGCAGCGCCCGCGCCGACGACAAGGTCGCCGCCGACAAGGACAAGGTCCACGCCGACACCGCCGAGGTCCACAAGGACCGGGCCGACCTCAAGAAGGACCGCGAGCAGCGCCACGAGGACCGCAAGGAGACGCACGCGGACGCCAAGCAGCTCCACGCGGACGAGAAGGCCGGCGACCAGGCCGCCGTCGCCGCCGACAAGGAGAAGCTGAAGGCCGACCGCGAGAAGGACAAGGCCGACCGCAAGGACGTGCGCGAGGATCGCAGGGACCTGCGCAAGGACGAGAAGGAGCGCCGCCACGATCGCCGCGAGGAGCGCCACGACAAGAAGGAAGCGGCCAAGAAGTAAGCTCCGCCTCGATTCGAGCTTCCTGAAGGGCGCTGGCCATCGCGGTCGGCGCCCTTTTCCATTCCCGCGCTGCGCGAGCGAGGGAGGAGGTTCGTAGCGCCTCAGATCGCTGATTACTTGCCTCTCGCGGCAGGGCAAGCTACAGGTGGAACGCCCGTTCCAGGGCGACTTTGCAGCGTGTTTTCCGGCAGGAGGCCGCGCACCGATGCCCCGTTCCATTCTCCTCGCGGACGACTCTGTCACCATCCAGACGGCGGCCAAGATGGCGTTCGCCATGGAGGACGTCACGCTGACGACCGTGGGCGACGGTGAATCGGCTCTGACCACGGCGCAGCGCACGCGCCCCGATCTCATCCTCGCCGACGTCTCCATGCCCGGCCTGTCGGGCTTCGAGCTCTGCCAGCGCATCCGCGGCGACGGGAACATCGCCCACATCCCCGTGCTCCTCCTCGGCGGCGGGACGCCCGTGGATCCCACCAAGGCCTTCGCAGTGGGCGCCAACGGCCAGATGTCCAAGCCGTTCGACTCCACCAAGCTCATCGATTCGGTGAAGACGCTCCTGGCGAACCCGCAGGCGCAGGTGCTGCCGCCCGTGGGCAAGGGTGCGCCGGTCGCTGCCAAGCCTGCTCCGTCCGCTGCGCCTCCTGCCGCAGCCGCGCCCGCGCCGCGTCCGGCCGTCACCGCGCCGCCGCCGGCCGCCAAGCCTGCTCCCTCGACGCAGCCGATGGCGAAGCCGCCTCCGCTCACTGCGCCGCCTGCCGCGCGTCCCGCTGCGCCCGCGCCGATGGCCGGCAAGCCCGCGCCGATCCCAGGGAAGCCCGCGCCCACTGCGCCTCCTC
>JAFEBC010000201.1 GCA_018266095.1 Deltaproteobacteria bacterium | reverse complement strand
GATCTCGTAGTTCTTGGACTCGTCCTGCGACGAGTTGTTGCTCTTGCTGCCGTTGACGTTCTGGCCCGCGGCGTTCGTGTTCACGTACGGCGTGTTGGCCGCCGCGCCCACCAGACCGGACTGGATCGCGCCCTGCTGCGAATCCGCGTTCGCCGACTGCGTCATCTTGTGCTCGCTGCGCAGCACGACCTGCGGATCGACCACTTCCTTGTTCGTCTGCACCTCGGTGTTGTCGAGCGTCACCGACACGCGCGCCACCACCGCGCCCTGGCCCACGGCCGGCTCGAGCAAGGTCACGAGGCGCGACTCCAGGCTCTTCTCCATCTCGCGCTGCCGGAAGGCCTCGGCCTCGCCCCACAGCGACTCCGTCGAGAGCGCCGTGCCGCGCCCGTCCACCAGCGTGACCGCCTCGGCGTCGAGCCCCGGCACCGCCGACGCCACCAGGTGCCGGATGCCGCTCACCTCGCGCTCGTCGAGCGAGCGCCCCGGCTGGAGCTGCACCACCACCGCCGCGCCCGCCTTCTGGTCCTCGGTGCGGTACAGGCCCTTCTCGGCCAGCGTCAGGTGCACGCGCGCCGAGCGCACGTTCGAGAGGTGCCCGATGGTGCGCGCCAATTCGCCCTCGAGCGCGCGCCGCAAGTTGACCTTCTGCGTGAACTCCGAGATGCCCAGATCGCCGCGGTCGAAGAGCTCGAACCCCGCGCCGCCCCCGCGCGGCAGCCCGGCCGCGGCGAGCAGGAGGCGCGCGTCGTAGACCTTCTCCGCCGGCACCGCCAGGGCCTGCCCGCCCGCCTCCATGCGGAAGGGCACGTTGGCCGTCTTCAGCGTCGCCGCGATCTCCGAGGCGTCGTCCGCGGTGAGGTTCGTGAACGCGTACTGCCAGTGGTCCTGCCCCGCGTTGGCGAAGACCACCGACCCCGCGATCGCCGCCGCGAGCACGAGCCCGAAGAGCACGAGCAGCATCTTCGGGAGCTGCGCGAACCGGGCCGGGAGTTCCTTGAGCGACTTGACGAGCGGGTCCATCGGTCACCAATCCAAGAGTGAACAGCGCGGCTAGATGCTCATCCGCATGATTTCGGTGTACGCGTCGACCATGCGGTTCCTGACCTTGGTCGCCACGCGCATGGTCAGGTCCGCCTTCTCCAGCGCCAGCGCCGTCTCGTGCAGGTTCCCCGCGCCCATCGCCAGCTTCGCGGACTCCTGATCGGCCGCCGTCTGCTGCTCGTCGAGGCCCTTGATCGCCTCGCCCAGCGCCTTGGTGAAGTCCTTGCTCGCGCCGTCGACCTCCTTCGGCTGCGCCTGGCTGACGACCTCGATCGGCCCGACTTCGCTGCCCACTCCACCGATGCGGCTCATGGTCGGCTCCGGTTACTTCGTGATGTCCAGCGCACGCTGGGCCATGGTCTTGAGCGTCTCGATCGCCGTCGCGTTCGCGTCGTACCCGCGCTGCGCCGAGACCAGGTTCACGACCTCGTGGATCGGGTCGACGTCGGGCAAGGTCACGAAGCCCTGCGGATCCGCGTCCGGGTGCCCCGGGCTGTACACGCGCTTGCCGCCCGACTGGTCCTCGCGCACCTCGACGACCTGCACGCCCACCGGCTGCGAGTTGTGGTCCATCGAGCCGAGCTGCTGCTCGAACGGCATCGCCGCCATCACCGGGTCGCGCCGCCGGTACACCTGGCCGTCGGGCCCGTGCGTCGACTCCGCGTTGGCGAGGTTCGAGGCCGCGATGTCCACGCGCGTGCGCTCCGCGGCGAGTCCAGTGGCGCTGACGTTGAGTGCAGAGAAGAAATCCATGGCGGCTCCTTAAGCGTTTCCGTCCGAGGCGACGTAGCGGAGGATCGAGAGCTTCTTGCCGGCGGCGCGCGTCTCGGCCCCGTACTGCAGGCCGTTCTCCGCGAGCGACACCAGCGTGCGGTCGGCGTCGACCTTGTTCCCGTCGAGGCCCGGCGCCATCGCCACCTGGTTCTGCGGCACGAGCGGCGCGTGCGGGTGCTCAGGCACGCCCGGCGCGCGCAGCGGCTTCACGTGCGGCATGTCCGGCATCGCCTGCTGCTGCTGCAGCTCGATCACTGCGTCTTGCATGGCCGCGTTGAAGTCCACATCGTGCGGCGTGTAGTTCGGCGTCTCCGCGTTCGCCAGGTTCGACGCGAGGACGTTGTGCCGCTCCATGCGGACGTCCATCGAGCGTTCGAGCAGCGCGAGGGTGTTGTCGAAGAGCTTCATGGGTCATCCCTCCTGCACGGGCCGCGCCACGGCCATCTCGGAGGTGTCAGACGATTTTGCGCACTCGCTCGCACCACCCGTCCCGTTGAGCCGCTGACGCAGCGTGCGCAGCCCAATCCCCAGCAAGGTCGCGGCCTTGGTGCGATTGCCGCCCGTGCGCCGCAGCGCCTCGTTGATGGCCAGGCGCTCCAGCGAGCCCAGATCCAGCGGCATGCTCTGCGGGAACGCTCCCGGGGCCTCGCACCAGGAATCTGGCGAAGGCTCCTTGGGGTCGTCAGTTTTCTGACCCTGCGGACGCGCGAAAGCCTGGCCGGTCGCCGCGCGCGCCTCCAAGGGCCCGAGGTGCAGCGCCGTCATCACCGGCGCCTTGCAGCGCACCAGCGCGCGCTCGAGCAAGTTGCCGAGCTCACGGACGTTTCCCGCGAGCTTGGCCGTCGACAGCGCCTGGAGCGCCGAGTCATCCAGCATCGGCACCGCGCGGTTCAGGCCCCGCGACAGCCGCGCCAAAAGCGTCCGCGCCAGCTCCGGCAGGTCCTCCAGGCGCTCGCGCAGGGGCGGCAGGTGCAGCGGGAACACGTCGAGCCGGTAGAAAAGATCCAGGCGGAATCCGCCGTCCTTGGCCATCTGCAACAGGTCGCGGTTCGAGGTGGCCAACACACGCACATCGACCGGAATCGGCTTCGTCCCGCCCACGCGATCGACCTCGCGCTCCTGCAGCACGCGGAGCAGCTTGGCCTGCAGGTGGAGCGGCATCTCCGAAATTTCGTCGAGGAGCAGCGTGCCGCCGTGGGCCTGCTCGATGCGGCCCACGCGACGCTCGTTCGCGCCGGTGAACGCGCCGCGCTCGTGACCGAACAGCTCGCTCTCGAGCAGGTCGGCCGGAAGCGCCGCGCAGTTCACCGCCACCCACGGCCCCGACGCGCGCGTCGAGTGCTTGTGGATGTAGCGGGCCATCACTTCCTTGCCCGTCCCGCTCTCGCCGAGCAAGAGCACCGTCGTGTTCGTCGGCGCCACGTCGTCGGCGGCCTCGAACAAGGCCTTCATCGACGCGCTCACCGCGACCGGCTCCTGCTCGCGCGGCTCGGACTTCTCTTCAAACGTGCGGACCATGGCAGCACTCACGGCACACCTCCGACTTCCGACGCGCGGGCTCGCGACAACACGGCTTGTGCTGTCGCCAACGCGGCCTCGGTCACATCCAGCTCGACCACTGGCGCAGGCTTCTCTTCGACTTCGGGCGACTTCGGCTCGCGCAGCTCCCAGCGGCCGGTGGGGAACTCCTGGCGCGCGTACTCCGCGATGACCCGCGCGCGCACATCGTCACCGAACGACTGGTACAGCTCGATGGTCCGGTGCAGGTACATGGCCTTCTCGCCAGGCGGCGCGGCGCGCACCGTGGCCGCGAGCAGCGTGGCCGCGAAGCGATTGCCGCCCACCTGCTCGGCCCGCTCGGCCGCGGCCATCGAGAGCGAGGCCGCCAGCATCCCGCGCGTGCGATTCGGCAGGCGCAGATACGCCTCCAGCGCCAGCTCGGGGGCCGCGTCCTTCGCCTGCAAGAGCTCCAGCGTCGCCGCGCGGCACACCAGCACGCGCTCGTCGCCGCACACGCCGCCCGCCTCGGTGAGCGCGCCGATGAGCATCGAGAGCTCGCTCCAGCGGCGCAGGACGGCGAAGGTCCACACCTCGCGCATCTGCAGCTCGCGGCGCAGCGGCACCGGCAGGCCGTACGTGTCGAAGGCCTCGTAGTGCTGGTCGCCGAAGCAGGCGCCGTTCAGGTCACACACGCGCAGCGTGGCGATGCGGCCCCACGGGCCCTCCCAGCCGGCCTTGTGGTACAGCGCCAGCGCCTGGTCCGGATCGCCGCGCATCATGGCGATGTCGCCGCGGCGCACGAGCGCGTACTTGCGCGTGTCCGCGTTCCTCTCGCTGATGAGGAACATGCCCTCGGCGCGGTCGAGCTCGCCCTGGTGCATGAAGCACTCGCCCTTGCTGGCGAAGGTGTCGCCCGGGCACGCCGAGCCCAGGCCCAGCTCCTCGGGGTTGTACTGGACGGGCTCGAAGCTGCCGTCCTCGGCGCGCAGAGAGGGGATCCCACGCAGCTCGCGCAGGTCGAGGTAGCGCTTGCCGCGCGCCTCGGTGAGCACCGCGTCGATGCGGCTCGTCGAGCACTGGAGCTTCACTTCGTCTCGGTGACCCGCGCGCTCGCACGGCATCGCCTCCAGGCCCGCGAGCTTGCCGCGGACGAGCTCGCCCTGCGCGTCGCGCACCTCGACGGTGCCGTGCAAGACATCGAGCCGGAGCGACATCCCCTGCACGTTCGGCAGCTCGAGCCGCACCGCGCTCAGCGTGGTGGACACGGCGAAGGTGTTCCTCGGCCTCTCGACGGGCGCCGAGCTGGCCGACACCGCAGTGAGGAGAAGGAGCACACCCGCGCGCATCGGCTACTCCTGGCCCGTCGTAGTGGTGGCGGCGGCCGCGACCGGCTTGACGTTGCCCCAGCGGCGCAGCTTCTCGACCAGCGTGGTGCGCTGCAGCCCGAGCAGATCCGCGGCCGTCTTGCGGCAGCCCTCGGCCCGCGAGAGCGCGGCGTCGATGTAGGCCTTCTCCAGCCCGCGCAGGAGCGCCGGCAGGTCCACCGGCAGCTCGATCTCGGGCGGCGCGACGTTCTGCTCCTCGCCCGACACCACGCGCATCAGGGCGCGGCGCTGCTCGGCCGTCTGCAGGCCCGAGGGCTGGCGGCGCACGTGCGGCGGCAGGTCCTGCACGCGGATGGTCTCGCCGTCGGCGCACACCGAGAGGCGCTCGACCAGGTTCTGCAGCTCGCGCACGTTGCCCGGCCAGGCGTACTCGCGCAGGCACTGCGAGACCTCGGCGTCGATGGCGCGGACCTCGCCGCGGGCGCGCCAGAAGTGGTTGAAGAGCGGCTCGATGTCGCACACGCGCTCGCGCAGCGGCGGGAGCACGAGCGGGCACACGAGCAGGCGGTAGTAGAGGTCACGGCGGAAGCGCCCGGCCTCGACCTCGACCGCGAGGTCGCGATTGGTGGCCGCGATGAGCCGGAAGTCCGCGCTGACCGCGTCCGAGCTGCCCACGGCCTCGTACGTGCGCTCCTGCAGGACGCGCAAGAGCTTCACCTGCATCGCCATCGGCAGCTCGCCGATCTCGTCGAGGAAGAGCGTGCCGCCCTGCGCGTGCCCGATGCGGCCCTTGCGCGCGTTGAGTGCGCCGGTGAACGCGCCCTTGACGTGACCGAAGAGCTCGCTCTCGATGAGCGCCTCGGGGATCGCGCCGCAGTTGACGGCCACGAACGGCCCCTTGGCCCGCGCGCTGCGCTGGTGGACGAGGCGCGCCAGCACCTCCTTGCCGGTGCCCGTGTCGCCGGTCAGCAGCACCGTCGCGTCGCTGCCCGCGATCTTGGCGCACTCGCGCTCGATGCCCGCGATGGGCGAGTTCGGCGCGTAGACGAACTTGTGCTGCGGAGTCTGCTGCTGCGTCTCGCTCGTCATCACCGGTTGCGCCATGGCTCCCTCCAAGGAGTTCGTCAGTTGCGTCAATTCCCTTTTGCAACTGCGCCGCCAACCTGACGTCAGCAGGAGGTGCGGATGCGTCTCCATAGGTGCGTGCGGGGGCGAGTGCGCGGGCCTCCCACCTGAACGCCGCGCGATTTCCATGACGTCAAATCGACCACTTTTCAGAGGAGAGCGAGGCACCTGTACAGAACCTGTGGACAGCCCGATGCCGCTCCGCGTCGAGGCGCTCCGCAGCGTCCAACCTCTCCCGCCAACTCCCTGACGACGCGGGAATTCGCCACCGGGAGGAGCGTCAGGTGCGTGGCTGGAGCGCGCTCCCGATCTGACGCCGATCCGCCGGAGTTCTGACGCGCAGAGGGAGAATTGATCTCCGACGGCCCAATGAGCAGCCGCGAATGCGCACTCCGCCGGGAGGCGGTCGGCCAGGATGGCCGGAGACGGAGGGGAGGCTCATCGAGCTTTGCTCGATGAGGGGAACGGCAGGTTCCCTCCAACCGACAATTTGACGCGCCTCGAACGCTCCCCCTACTCTCTCTCTGATGCCTTCCGCCCTGCGCAGCGCTCGCTCCTTCCCTCTGCTGACGCTGGCGCTCTTGATGACGTGCAGCGCCACGGCCCACGCCGCGCACCCCACCGACGTCGCCGACGCGATGGACGAGGACCATCCTCTAGAGGTGGATCTTGAAGCGACGTACACGCACACGCGCCGGGACCTGCGCATCACGCGCGAAAATCTCCAGACGGACCCGTCCACCGGCGGCAAGGGCGTCATCCTCGTCGACGAGCTCAAGAACACGCGCGTCGACGATCAGATGAACTTTCACCTGACGGTCGGCCTGTACCACGACCTCGAGCTTCATTTTGACGTGCCGCTCGTCCTGGGCAGCACGCAGACCTGGGGCTACGGCGAGGTCAACGGCGCGTCCGTCCAGCCCGTGAGCACGCTCGACAACAACCACATCGACATCTCTGGTTGTGCGGGCGCGTCAAACCCGTGCGACCCGAACGGCGCCGCCAAGCCCATCCTGCCGGGCAACGGCCAGACCAAGCGCGCCGGCGTCGCCGACCCCACCGTGGGCATCGCCTGGGCGCCCATCCACGAGTCGCGCGAGGAGCGGCTGCCGCCCGACATCTTCCCGACGGCGCACACCATCTCGAGCTGGGTCATCGGCTTCGACTACACGCTGCCGCTGCCGGGCGACGTGGACGATCCCTCGAAGTTCGGCTTCGCGGCCGCCACCACGCCGGGCGCGACCACCACCCCCACCTCGCACAGCCTGCTGCGCAAGGCGCACATCTTCTCGCCGTGGACCGGCTTCTCCAAGCGCTTCAAGATCATGGACCCGTACTTCCTCCTGCGCGCCACGCTCCCTCTCGTCATGCGCGGCGCAGGCGTGAACGACGGCGCCTACGACAACTGCTGGCACCCGGAGAACCTGGCCGACGTGGCGACGCAGAACTGCCTCTTGGCGGCGTGGAAGAACCAGACGGGCTACCAGCCGTCGTATGTGGGCAACTTCACGCTGGGCACGGAGTTCGTGGCCATCGAGACACCCAGGAGCGAGCAGAAGTTCGCCGTGGACGTGCACATCGACGCGACGTGGTTCTCGCAAGGCCGGACGTACTCCGAGGTCACCGACGCGCTGGGCAAGCTCACGTACACGGATGAGCACGCGCAGTTCACTGGCAACCTCGGCTTCTATGGACGCGCCGCGCGCTGGCTGCACTTCCGCGTGAACGGCCAGGTGGGCGTGGACACCGCGCACTTCATCACCAGCGAGCCCATCGGCAAGGACCTGAACGGCGACGGGAAGATCCTCTTGTCGGCCGGCGCGGCCACGAAGTCGCAGGAGCAGAACCCTACGTACGATTTCCGCCTGGACCAGGTGGGCCGCCGCCTGCGCGCCGAGGCGACGCTCCTGTGGGGCATCAGCGGGACGCTGTCGCTGAACTTCTAGACGGCCCTACTTCACCACGCGCATCGAGAAGTTCGGCGTCTTGAGCGTGCCGTACAGCCGCCCCCACACCGACAGCCAGCCTTCGCAGGCCCGCGCGCCCTTGATGTCGCCCAGGTCGACGAAGTGCTTCCAGCCGAACTCCTTGGTCAGGAAGGCGCGCACCGCGGCCTTCGCGTCTGCGTCGTTGCCGGCCATCATCAGGTCGTGCTCGCCGTTCGCCAGCGCGCCCGGGTTCACCATCAGGCTGACGTTGAGCGTGTTGAGCGCCTTGACCACCTTGAGCGCGGGGAACGTGTTCTGGATGTGCTCGCCGAGCGAATCCGACGACGAGTAGGCGAGCTGGATGGCGCCGTTGGTGAAGCTGAAGGCGTTGGCCACGTCGATGAGGATCTTGCTGCCGAGGTTCGCGGGCCCGGCGGCGCTGAGGGCGACGATGCTGCTCTCGCCGTGCGTGCAGTTGAAGAGGAGCTCGCCGAACTCGGCGGTGGAGGCGAACGTGCCGGCGCTGGCCTTGGGGCCCTGCGCGCGGGCCCAGGCGTGGCCCTTGGCGTTGTCGGGGGTGCGGGAGCCGAGGCGGACTTCGTGACCGTTGGCGATGAGCTTCTGGCCGATGCCTTCGCCGACGACGCCGGTGCCGAGGATTCCGATGCGCATGACGGTGTGTCTCCGGGCCCCCCAGAGGTGTGTCGAAAAGTCTACCTTGTGGGCGCTAGCCGCGCAGCTTCAACGCGAGCTGGTACACCTCGCGCTTGCCGTACGTGAGCGCGAGGGCCTCGGCGATCTCCTTGGGGCGCTCGCCGCGCGCGAGCCGCGACTGGACCTCGGCCTCGAGGGACTGCTGCCGGGCCGCGGGATCCTGCGCTTGCGCCACCGAATCGCGGCCGGAGACGACGATGACGACCTCGCCCAGGACCTCGCCGGAGAACTTCTCGGCGAGCGCGCCCAGCGTGCCGCGCGCGAGCTCCTCGTGCAGCTTGGTCAGCTCGCGGGCCACCAGCGCGGGCCGGTCGCCCAGGGCCGCGCGCAGCTCCGTGAGCGTCTCGTGCAGGCGGTTGGGCGATTCGTAGAAGACGAGCTGCGCGCGCAGCGGAGCGAGCTCATGCAGCATCTCCGCGCGGTCCTGGGCCTTGCGCGGCAGGAAGCCGGCGAAGTGGAAGCGGCCCTCGAGAAAGCCGCTCACGGAGAGCGCGGCGGCCACTGCCGAGACGCCAGGAATGGGCACGATCGGCACGCCCGCCTCGACGGCTGCGCGCACGAGGAGGGCGCCGGGATCACTCACGGCGGGAGTGCCTGCGTCGGTCACCAGCGCGAGGGATTCGCCCGCGACCAGCCGCGCGACGATGGCGGGCACGCGCTGCGCCTCGTCGAACGCCGGGAGCGACACGAAGGGCTTCTTGATCCCGA
This sequence comes from Deltaproteobacteria bacterium, assembly GCA_018266095.1. Taxonomy (GTDB): domain Bacteria; phylum Myxococcota; class Myxococcia; order Myxococcales; family 40CM-4-68-19; genus CAIWCD01. Next base: position 1,787 of record JAFEBC010000201.1, on the reverse strand, counting down.
AGTGCGCGAGGAGCTGGCCCGAGTGTCGCGTGTCCTCGGCGACGACCGCGTCGGCCTGCGCGAGCGTCTCCTGCGCGCGCGGCGTGAGGTCGCCGAGGTTGCCGATGGGCGTGGCGATGACGAAGAGGGGCACGGGGCGACTCTACCCGCAACTCACGCTCTCGACCCTACAGCGTGAACGTGTCGCCCGCATCGAACGCGTTCGGGAGGTGCGTCACCCGCGCCGCACCCGGCCCGTCCACGATGCCAATCACGTCGAACCGCAGCTCACGGTCGCGCACGTCGTGCTTCGCCAGATAGTCCCGCGCCGCGCGCACCACGCGCTGCTGCTTCGCGCTCCACACCGTGTCCTCCGGATCGCCCATGCGCCCCGGCGCGCGCGTGCGCACCTCCACGAACACGAGCAGTTGCCCCTTCTCGACGATGAGGTCCACCTCGCCGCGCGGGCAGCGATGATTGCGCGCGACCACGCGGAAGCCGAGCGTCTCCAGATGCTGCGCGGCCAGGGTCTCCCCGCGCGCGCCCGTGAGCATGCGTGAGGTCGGCGGCTTCGGAACCTTCGCTCTCGGCTTGCGCGCCGCGGCCCGTCGCACCGGCGGCTTCGCGCGAGGCGTCGTCACAGCTCGCTACGCCGGCGCCTGCACGACCGCGTCGAACACGCCCGCGACCGGCGCTTCGGGCACGCGGTGCAGCACCTGCGTCTGCTGCGCCAGGCCCTTGAGCATCTTCGCCAGGAGCGGCTTCTTGGCCGCGTCCACCGACGCGAACGTGTCGTCGATGAACACCGGCATCTTCTTCGCGCCGATGACCCGCTCGAGCAGCGCGAGGCGCATCGCCAGATAGCCCTGGTCCTTCATCGGCTGCGGCGCGGTGGCGTACGGCCCGCCGCGGCCATCGGCGGCGAGCAGGAACACCATGCCCGCCGGGTCCATCTTCGCCGACGCGAGCTTCTTGTCGGTGAGCGCCGTGAGGTACGCGGACAAGCGCGGCGCCACGGCGGTCATCAGCTCGGCCGGCGTGGTGCCGAGCAGCTCCGCGGCGCGCTCGAACAGCTTCTTCGCGTCGCTGCCATCGTCGGCCGTGTTCTTCTTCTGATCCTTCGCCGGCTCGGGCGCCGTCAGGCCCAGCTCGCGCTTCAGGTCGTTCTCGATCTCGCTCACGCCGCGCGCGAACCCCTGCGACGCGACGGTCAGCTCGAGGACCTGCTTCTCTTCCATCAGCCTCGGCCGCTCCTCCGCGATGGCCGCGAGCTCTGGCTCTTCGCGCAGCCTGGCCAGGCGCTCGGCCGCCTGATCGCGCAGCCGGAGCTGCTCGTCGCGGTGCTTGAAGAGCTCGACCAGCTCCTCCGGCGACTCCACCTTGGCCGTCTTCAGCGCGGCCTTGAGCGGCGCCTGGTCCTCGGCGAAGGTCTTCTTCATCTGCTCTTCGCGCTCGCGCAGCCGCTTGATCTGCGCCTCGGTCCCCTCCGCGGCCTCGTGCGCGTCGATCCAGCGCAGCGCGGCCAGGAGCGAGCCGAAGTACGGCACGAGGCCCACCACCGCGAGCAGCGGCGCCTTCATCAGGAACGACACGCCGTCGATGGCGAGCCCGCCCGCGATGCCGCCCCACAAGAGCGGATCGCGCATGAGCGTGTCCGGCAAGGGCGGCGTCTCTTCCTCGAGCTTGTCGGCCTGCGCGCCCACATCCGCGAGCGCGTCCAGGTGCTTCTGCCGGTCCGTCTGCGCCCGCTGCGCGCGTCCCGTGAGCTCCTTGATCTGGGCCGGCGTGAACACCGACCGCGAGACTTG
>JAFEBC010000200.1 GCA_018266095.1 Deltaproteobacteria bacterium | reverse complement strand
TGACCGCCCGGTTGCGCAATTCCGTTCCCTCCGGCACCTAGCCGACGACCCCCGGGATTTTCCGTGCGCAATCTCACGCCCCCGGAGGCTCCATGGTCCGTCTTCGCTCGCTCCGCTCCGCGCTGGTCGCGCTCCTCGCCGTGTCCGCCTGCAAGTGCGGTCAGAACGGCATCCTCTACGCCGGCCCGCACGCGGTGGCGCCCAGTGTCCTCGACTTCGGCCAGGTGCGCGTGGGCGCGCGGGTGCAGAAGACCATCGCCATCACCAACGACGGCCGGCAGCCGCTCGACATCACGCCCACCATCGACGCGCAGACCGCCGCGGCCTTCCGCTTCGCGTTCACGCCGGGCACCAAGATCACCATCGACGCGGGCGGCGAGCTGGATCTGCCCGTCGAGTTCCAGCCGACGGTCGAGGAGACCGACACGGGCGCGGTGAATCTGCAGACGAACGTGGACGGCGAGGAGAGGCTCGTCGTGCAGCTCAAGGGCCAGGCCACCAAGAGCGCGCTGGTGGTGTGCGTGGTCGACGGCAGCAGCGCCGAGCACTGCGATTCGCAGCTCACCGGCACGCAAGATCTCTTGATGGACTTCGGCAGCGCGAACCCGCACGCCACGGTCACGCGGCAGGTGATCCTGCGCGTCACGGGCGACTCCCCGGTGCAGCTCGTCAAGGTGGCGCCCACCGCGACCTCGGCGACGGACTTTGTGATCGGTAGCCAACTCGGCGCGCTGCCGAAGGCGCTCGCGGCGGGCAGCGAGACGCGCTTCGACGTGATCTTCACGCCCACGGTCGGCGGCAACGAATCGGGTCAGCTCGAGCTCTTGTCCAACTCGGACGGCCGCCCGCGCGAGCTCATCGACCTCGCGGGCGCAGGCATCGCGCCGCGCTTGTGCATCAGCGCGAGCGATCTCGATCTCGGCGACATCTCCATGGGCAAGGTGGCGCGCAAGACGGCGACGCTGACGAGCTGCGGACTACAAGACTTGCAGCTCAACGGCCTCTCGGTGGCGGGCACGGTGTTCGGTTTGGAGAACCTGCCCTCGCTGCCGAAGACGCTCGCGCCCAACGCGACGGCGACCGTGGGCTTCAAGTTCGCGCCCACGACGGTCGGCCCGCAACACGCGACGTTGTCTTCGCAGACCAACGAGCCCGCGCCCTCGACGTTCTTGATGCGCGGCAACGCCAGTTCGTGCACGCTCGATCTGGTGCCGACGACGATGGCCTACGGCACCGTGAGCACGAACGCGTCCAGCACCAAGACGCTGCTCTTGCGCTCGACGGGCGAGTCGGCGTGTACTGTGACGGCGCTCAACGGGCCCACGGGCTCGACCGCGTTCGCCTTCGCCTCGCTGCCGCAGTTGCCCATCGTCATCCAGGTGGGCGTCGAGTATCCGGTGGACATCGTCTACACGCCGACCGGCACTGGCGCGCAGAGCGCCACGCTCGAAATCGATAGCGACGACACCACGCTCCCGGTGCAGCACGTGAGCCTGAACGGCACCGGGAGTTCGCCGCCGCCGTGCGACTTCGTGCCCAACCCGCACAGCCTGGGGTTCAACTCGATCAGCGTGGGACAGTCGCAGACGCAGAGCGTGGTGGTGACCAACAAGGGCACGGGCGACTGCTACGTCGTGGGCGGCGGGCCGACCGGCGACAATTCGTTTACCGCCACGTTACCGACTGGCTTCCCGCCGCCGACCATCGCCTCGGGCGCGTCGTTCACGGTGCCGGTGAAGTTCTCGCCCACGACCTCCGCCGTGCACACGGCCACGCTCGACATCAAGTACAGCGACCAGCCGGTGACCATCGGCACGAGCCAGGTGGTGTCGATCCCGCTCACGGGCGGCACGCAGGTGCCGAAGATGTGCCTCTCGCCCACCGCGCTCGATTGGGGCTCGCAGGCCGCCGGCACGCAGATCACCAAGAGCTTCACCATCACGAGCTGTGGCGCGGGTCAGCTCACGCTGCGCGGTCTGGTGCTCGCGGCCGGGACGTCGCGTGAGTTCGTCATGGTGTCGCCGCCCGGGATGCCGCTGGTGCTGCCGGCGAACGCGAGCGCGACCGTCAATGTGCAATACACGCCCGCGAGCACGGCAGGCTCGGCGGGGCGCATCGACGTGCTCAGCAACGATCCGAACCTGCCCACGGGCTCGGTTTCGCTGCGCGGGAACTTGTCGGGCTCGTGCGCGGCGCAGCTCGTCTGTTCGCCGTCGTCCGTGAACTTCTCGGGGACGGAGGCGGGCCGCACCTCGGCGCAGCCGGTCGCTTGCACGAACACAGGCACGACCGCGTTGACGGTCTCCGGCGTGAGCGCCAGCAGCGGCTCGGGGCCGGACTTGTCGATCATCACGGGTCACTTACCGATCACTTTGCAACCCGGCGGCGTGCTCCGCGCCGACATCTCCTTCGCGCCCGTCTCGCCCGGCGCGCAGGTGGCGACGTTCACCTTCGCCACGAGCGGCGGCTGCAGCGCCAGCGTCGACGTGTCCGCCATCGGCAACCCCGCGAACCTCCCGCCGTGCCCGCACGCGACCACGTTCACGCCCGCCACCAAGTGGACCTGGAACGGCGGCAGCGTGTCGAGCGATTCGAGCAACCTGACCATGACGCCCTTGGTGGTGCGCCTCGCCGACGAGAACCACGACGGCGCCATCGACGAGAAGGACTCGCCGGACGTCATCTTCACGTCGTGCTCGGCCTCCACGTGCTGCGTGGGCTGCAGCGATCCGCAGCACCTCGATCAGGCGGACTTGTCGGGCACTGGCATCCTGCGCGCCGTGTCCGGCAAGGACGGCAGCGCATTGTGGAATCTCACGTCAGCGGCCTTGCAAGTGCCCGCGTCGTCGCAGATCGCGCTCGGCGACCTCGACGGCGACGGCTTGCCCGAGATCGTGGCCGTGAAGCACACGCTGCTCCCCGCGAAGGGCTGTCCGGGCGCGCCCGACGGCACGCCGGCCATGTGCGGCAAGTACGCGAGTGGCACGCTCTTGGTGCTCGATCGCACCGGCAAGCTGCTCTTCGAGACGGAGCCCTGGGGCCAGCCCGACACCGTGGTCGAGAACAACTCCGCGCCGCTCATCGCCGACTTGGACCAGGACGGCTTCCCTGAGATCATCTTCGGCGACACAGTGTTCGACACGAACGGCCACGTGAAGTTCAAATTGTCGAAGACGTTTGCGAACACGGGCCACGGCACGTTCCCCGCGGCGGCGGATGTCGACGGCGACGGCAAGCTCGAGGTGCTCGCGGGCCCGACGGCTTATCGCAGCGACGGCAGCGTGCTCTGGACCACCTCGGGCGTGAACGACGGCATGGACCTCGTGGCCGACACGGACGGCGACGGCAAGCCCGAGGTCATCGTGCGCGGTGAGGCGGGCCGCATCGACATCCTCGACGGCGCGACGGGCAGCATCAAGCGCACCATCCAGTTCCCCATGGGCAAGGACCAGGGCGGCGTCGACACCTCCGCGTGCGCGGCGCCGATGTCGGCAGCGGATGTCCTAGGAAACGGCAAGATGCAATTGGCGGTGCCCGCGGGAAACTGGTTCTTCCTCGTGCGCCCCGACACCGGCGCGACGCTGTGGCAGAAGCCCATCGAGGACTACGACGGCCAGTGCGGCGCGAGCGGCGCGGCGACGTTCAGCTTCTTCGGCGACGGCAAGAGCGACGTCGTCTACCACGACACGCAGTCCATCTGGGTCTGGCGCGGTGACGGGACCGAGGTCTACAAGTCGCCGCGCACGTCGAGCACGCTGTTCGAGACGCCGGTGATCGCGGACGTCGACAATGACGGGCACGCGGACATTTTGATTACGAATGAGGGGCTGCTGGGGACGAAGAACGGGCTCACGGCGCTGACGGACTCGGCGGGGTCGTGGCCCGGGACGCGGCGGGTGTGGAGCCAGTGGAATTACCATGTGACGGATGTGAACGAGAACGGGACGATCCCGCGCGTGGAGCATGCGTTCTGGCAGAACCCGAGGCTGTGGCGGGGGAATCCGGCGTTGTGTACGCCGTAGCGGTCAGGCTGTTTTCTTCGCGTACGCCACCCGCGCCTCCTCCATCGCGCCCCTGTTCTCCGTGACCCACGTCAGCAGCCCCCTGAACGGCAGGATCAACGACCGCCCCAACTGCGTCAGCTCATAGTCCACGCGCGGCGGCACCGTCGCAAACACCGTCCGCTTGACCAGCCCGTTCTCTTCCAGCCGCTTCAGCGTGAGCGTCAGCATCCGCTGCGAGATCCCGGCCACGCCGCGCTGGAGCTCGTTGTAGCGGAGCGTCTCCTTCTTGGTGAGCGCGCCGATCACGAGCATCGACCACTTCTCGCCCAAGAGCGCGACGACCTCGTCCACCGCGGCGCACTGGCTCGGCTCGATGCGCACCATTTTGTTCGTGACGCCCACGAATGTGCCTCCTTGCGCGCTCGCGCGCCCGCGACGACTGTACCCGCCATGACTGATGCACTGCGAATCGGTGTGATTCTCGGCAGCACGCGCGTCGGCCGCTTCGCCGACAAGCCGGCCGGGTGGCTGATGGGCCTCGCGCAGAAGCACACGGGAGCGACGTTCGATCGCCTCGACCTGCTCGACTACCCGATGCCGTTCTTCGACCAGCCGAAGTCGCCTTTCCGCGAGCCGTCGAAGGACGAGGCGGCGCAGCGGTGGGCGAAGAAGCTGGGCGAGCTCGACGGGTTCATCTTCGTGACTGGCGAGTACAACCACAGCGTGCCCGCGGTGCTGAAGAACGCGCTCGACCATGTCTATGCGGAGTTCAATCGCAAGCCGGCCACGTTTGTTGGCTACGGAAATGCGGGCGGGGCGCGCGCGATCGAGCAGCTCCGGCTGATGCTCGTCGAGCTGCAAGTGGCGCCGCTGCGCAACGCGGTGCACGTGAGTCGCGAGCAGTTCATGGGGATGCTGCTCGAGGGGAAGACGTTCGCGGACTTTCCCCTGCTGGCGCAGGGTGCGGAGGCGATGATCAAGGAGCTGCTCTGGTGGGCGGAGGCGCTGCGCGCGGCTCGCCTACGCATCGAGCAGAGATGAATCGCTCCAGACGTCTTCGTGCGCACCGGCGACGAGAAAGCGTGTCCCCGGAGGGAGTCCCAAGAATCGCAGGACCTGCGGGCACCAGTCCTCGAGGTGCTCGACGTGCAACGGCACGAAGAAGTCGGGGTCGTCGCTCAGGTGCTCGCCCGCCCAGATGTACCAACCCGTGGTGTCACCAGCGGGCGCGTGGCGCACACCATTGAGGGGCAAGAGGCCCTCACGCACGTTGCGGGCGATTCCGACCTTCATGTGCGCGGGCGCCGGACTGAAGGCTAGGCCGAGCTTCCGGCAGAGCTCTTGCTGCGCGACGCTGACCTCGCCAAGGTTCACCCGGCTTCCTCCGCGACACGTTCCCGTGCCGTCAGATGTACACCTACGGCGCACCCGGCGGCTTCGGCGCGTCAGCCTTCGGCGCCTCTACCACCTTCGTCACCGTCTTCAACCGCTCCCTGTTCACCGTCAGCACCACCCCCGCATTCCTGTCCGCCACCTCCGTCACCTTGTACTCCGCCGCCGTCCCCAGCACCTGCGCGACCTCCGACGGCGTCAGCTTGTACTCATCCTTCAGCCACCCAGCCATGTTCTCCGTCGCCTCGCGGAAGGCGTCGTCGAGCGAGCCTGCGTACCCCAGCGACATCACGTGCGTCTCATTCTCCACGCGCACGCCCTGCGGCTGCTTGCCGGGGATGACGTCCACGGTCACCTCGACGTCGAGCGAAGTCTCCAGCGCGTTCCCGTTCAGCTCTCCATCCCCCTGCGCCGCGTGGCCGTCGCCGAAGTAGAGCAGGGCGCCCGGGTTCCGCACGGGGAGGAACACGGTCGCGCCCTGCGTGATCTCGTTGAAGTCGAGGTTCCCGCCGTACTCGCCGGAGTCCTGCGTCTGTGGCGGCGCGCGGCCAGGCGGCGTCGCGGTCGCGATGCAGCCGAGCATGGGCTTGAGCGGCACGGTGTAGCTCGCGGTGTGCGGGCCAGGCTTGCCGCTCGTGGCGAGGCCGGTCTTGGCGTCCAAGTGCCAGCGCAGATCCGCGCCGAGGTCCTTGGCCATCAGCGCGGTGTCGGGGCTCATCGCGCGCGGGACGAGGCCGTCGTCGCTGATGGCGTAGTCGCGGTTCGTGGCGAGCTTGTCGATGTGCACGACCAGCGTGTCGCCGGGCATGACGCCCTCGACGTAGAACGGGCCCGTCTGCGGATTGCCGCCCGCCGAGCGCTGGACGCCGGTCTCGTCGAAGCCGCCCGCGTCGACGGTGGTGGTGTGCAGCGTGTCGCCCGGGAAGATCGTCAGCACGGGCTTGTTGAGCGGTGAGAATTGGCGGTGGAACACGCTCGGCGTGAACTCGTGCCGCTGCGGCGTGGCGCTCGCGCGGCGCTGGACGCGCGTGGCGGTGAGCGCGGAGCTGACGGGAGTGACCACGTCGTTGCTGAAGTAGAGGACGATCGAGCCGGTGAGCGCGCCGCCCTTCAGCGTGCCCTTGCCGTCCTCGTAGCCGCCGCGCGTGTCCTTGGCGTGGAAGGAGAAGGCGCCCTTGTCGAAGGTGCCCTCGAGCGTGTCGCCGTCGAAGTCGCCGGTGAGCTTGGTGCCGGACTGGACGAGGGTCATCACGAAGTAGCGCGGGATGCCGAATTGCTCGGTGGTGACGACCCAGCGGCCGGTGAGGGGGCCGCTTTCAGTTGCGGGGCCGGGCGTGGGCGCGGCGTGTGCGGCGCAGGAGGCGAGGAGGGCGCAGGCGAAGAGCGAGGCGGCGGCGCGCGTGGAGACGGGGACGTGCGAGGGGGACGCGGCGGGTGCGTGGGGTGGGCGCATCGCGGAGATACGGAGCGAGGAGGGTGCTATTTCTCTAGCAGGATCTGGTGGCAAGCCGTCTTCAAGACAGAGCAGACCAATGCTGCTGAGGGCATCTTAAGACGTATTCAATGATGTCCTATAGAGCACCAATCCTTTGATGCAATTCGTCCGCAGCCAGGACCGCCTTGAATGCCGGGCTCCGCTCGCGGACACTCGCCACATGACCGCCCTCGACGCCGTCCAGCGCCAGTTCGACGCCTACAACGCCCGCGACATCGAAGCGTTCATGAGCGCGTTCTCCGACTCGATCGCGATGTTCGAGCTCGGCGGGCACAGTCCGATCGCGTCGGGCCGGGAGGCGGTCCGCGCACGCTACGTCGACCTCTTCGCGCGCTCGCCGAACCTGCGCGCGCACCTCGTGAGCCGCATGGCGCTCGGCGGCACCGTGGTCGATCACGAGCGCATCGAGGGCCGGCTCGGCAGCAGCGAGCCGCTCGAGCTCATCATGGTCTACGAAGTCCGCGACGGCCTCATCCAGCGCAGCCACATCATCCGCGGCTGAGCGCGTCGGGCTAGCGCCGTCACCTCTCGCCCGGACCCGACCTGGTCCCGATTTGGCCGGATCGCCCCCGATGTTTGTCGAGTCCGCCACTGCCTCGAGCCGCGCGCTTTCCCTAGCCTGCGTGCATCCCAGGAGGCAGCCCATGGCCGAGGCAATGCACTGCGCGTTCAATCGTTCGAAGTTCTCGCGGTTCATCAACAGCGGCGCAGGGCGCGTCTTCCGCCTCGCGGGCGGCGCGGGCTTTCTCGCGCTCGGACTTTACTTGCGCGGCACCGCGCCGGGCCTCGCCGCCCTCTGTTGGTGCGTGTTCCCGCTCACCGCCGGCGGGTTCGACCTCTGCTACTTCAGCGCCGCGATGGGCGGCCCCATCCAGGGCCGCGCCATCCGCGACTTCCAGCGCTCGTCCTAGCAGGCTGTTGAACTTCTCCGCCTCTCGCCCGATCCCATCCTGCGCAGCGGCATGATCTCGTGTGTTCATGCGCGGACCCGCGAAGCAGCAAGCGACGATGCTGAGCTTGATCACCCCCGAC
>JAFEBC010000001.1 GCA_018266095.1 Deltaproteobacteria bacterium | reverse complement strand
GTCGATGATCGGCATCTCGGCGCTCATCGAGCAGGGCATGCTGGTGGAGGTCGAGGTCGACGCGCGGCTGACGTAGGCCGTGCGTCCCGGGCCCGGCCACGCGCGCCGCGGGAGATTTTCCACCGTGGGGCAGGGCGCCTCGCCCGCGATGAGCAAGTGGGCGAGGTGGTGGTCCGGAAGGTTCCTGGTGCGCCCGCGCGATGCACCTCTCCGCCGCGCGGCCCGAGAATCCGGCCGCTCAGAGTGAACGAGCGGTGAGAGCTCCGCTGCTGCGACGCGCCTCCGTCCGTGCGCTGGCCGTTGGCCTTCCCGTTGCAATGAGCCCCACGCATTCGGAGGCTCTGCATGCGCCGCTCGGCACGGATTCTCGCGCTCGTCTCGATCGTCTGCTCGCTCGCCGCCTGCGGGCGGGTCGTGTCGGTTGAGGCCGATCGGACCGAACCCGGTGACCTGCCCACGCGCGAGCAGTGGGTCCGCCTCTTCCTCGCCGCGCAGGGGGAGCACTACTTTCGCTGTGAGCACTTCTCGGCCGCGCTGCACGACGACGCCGTCTGGCAATTCCTCCGCGACCTTCCGCAGCGAAACGCCGAGTTCCAGGCCGCGCTCGATCACGGCCGGCTGACCTTCCGCCCCGAGGCCGCGCGCGACTGCCTCGCCGCGTTGGCGCAGAGCCCCTGCTCGGACGCCACAAATCTGCTGTCCACGGTCCAAGTCGCTTGTGAGCTCGCGGCGCAGGGACACGGCAGACCCGCGGACACGTGCGTCTCCAGCGCAGAGTGCGAGAGCGGCTGGTGCATCTCCGTGGGCGACGACGTGTGCAAGGGCCAATGCTTCGGCGGAGGCCTCGCGGGGACCCCCTGCGGCGTGGCCAATGAAGTGACCAACGCCTGCGATCACACGGCGGGCCTGCTCTGCGTCGACGGCACCTGCGCCGTCCCGGGCGAGACGTGCAACCCGGACTTCTGGAGCCAGCAGTGCGCCCCGGGCAGCGAATGCGACTCGAGCGGGAGCTGCGTGAACGTGGTCGGCGAGCCTCCGCAGTGCGGTGCCGGCCTCCCTTGTGACGGCGGGCGCGTCTGCGTCCAAGGCAAGTGTCAGATGCCTGATCAGGTGGGCGCTGCCTGCGACTCCTGGTGCGGCGTCTTCCTCGACTGCAAGGAGGGCGTGTGCGTCGAGCCCCCAGAGGCCGGCGAGCCCTGCTTCGTGAGCCCGTCTGGCTTCAACGGGAACCCTCCGTGCCGCTCCGGGCTCTTCTGCGGCGCGGACGGGAGCTGCCACGTCGGACACAAGGACGGCCCCTGCACGCCGTCCTCCGACGGCTCTTGCCAGTGCGAGTACTTCTCGATCCACGACACCGCCACCGGCGTGTGCCGCGACCCCGACGCTCCGTGCACGAAGAACGACGACTGCCTGACGGACTTCTGCCTCAACGGCAAATGCGCGGACCCGATGGACTCCTGCGGTGCGCCATGAGGCCGCGTAGCCGCTACACCGGGCTCACCTCACGCTTCCTGTACGGCCGCTCCAGCTTCTTGCCCTCGGTGATCTTCAGATAGTGCGCGAGCAGCTTGCGCGTGTCCCGCGGGTCGATCACGTCGTCCACGTGCGCCCGCGCCGCCACGCGCTGGATGTCGATGTACGGACGGATCGCCGCCGCCAACTGCTCCTTCATCGCCTTCGGATCCTCGGCGCCCGCGAGCATCTTCTGCGCCGCGATCGACACCATGCCCTCGGCGCCCATCACGCTGATCTCCGCGCCCGGCCAGGCCACGAGCAGGTCCGGCTCGTACGCGCGCCCGTTCATCACGTAGTACCCCGCGCCGTAGCCCTTGCGCAGCACCACCGTGAACTTCGGCACCGTCGCGCTCGACACCGCGTAGAGCATCTTCGCGCCGTGCCGGATGATGCCCGCCTGCTCGACCTTGGTGCCCACCATGAACCCGGGCACGTCCTGCAGGAAGAGCAGGGGGATCTCGAACGCGTCGCACAGGTTCACGAAGCGCGCGGCCTTGTCGGCGGAGTTCACGTCGAGGATGCCGCCCAGGTACTGCGGATTGTTCGCCACGATGCCGACGCTGTACCCGTCGATGCGCGCGAACGCGGTGCAGATGTTCTTGGCCCACTTCGGCTTCATCTCGAACAGCTTCCCGCCGTCCACGATCTTGGCCATCAGCTTGCGCACGTCGTACGCGCCGCGCGGATTGTCGGGCAGCGCGTCGAGCAAGGTCTCATCGCGCCGGTCGGCCGGATCGCCCGTCAGCACTCGCGGCGGCCGCTCGCCCGCGCGCAGCGGGAAGTAGCTCAGGTAGTCGCGGATCGTCTCCAAGCACGCGTCGTCGCTCGGCACTTCCAAATCCGCCACGCCCGAGACCTCGGTGTGGATCTTCGAGCCGCCCAGCGCCTCCTCGGTCACGTCCTCGCCCACCACGCTCTTCACGAGGTACGGCCCGCCGATGGCCATGCTGCTCGTGCCCTTCACCATCGGCACGAAGTCCGCCAGGCCCGGGATATACGCAGTCCCCGCCGCGCCCGGCCCGACCATCGCGGCCACGAGCGGGACCACGCCGCTCATCACCACCTGCTCGCGAAAGAGGTACCCCGAGTTGGCGAACTCCGAGAGCTGCTTGGCCGCCTCCGGATCCGCCGACAGCCGCGCGCCCGCGGAGTCGATGAGCCACACCATGGGGATGCGCTCGCGCAGCGCCAACTCGCGCAGCCGCGCCACCTTCTGCTCGCCCACCGGCCCGATCGAGCCGCCGTGCACGGTGAAGTCGTACGCCGCCACGCACGCGGGCCGGCCATTGATGAAGCCCGTGCCGCAGATGACACCGTCCGCAGGCGAGGGCTTGTCGTCCGTCTCGCCCGGCAAGCGGCCCAGGTGCGTCGCGAGGATGCCGATCTCCACGAACGTGCCCGGGTCGAGGAGCTTGTCCACGCGCGCGCGCGCGTCGAGCTTCCCGCGCTCGCGCTGCTTCTGCAGCCGCGCCTCGCCGCCCATCTGCTTCGCTTCGGCCTTGAGCTTCTCCAACGCCTCGGTGCGCTCACGGAGGATCGACATGGGCGGGACGCTAGCATGAAATGAATGAGCGTTCATTCATTTGTTCCGGACCAAGAGCAACTGCTTCACAAGGAGGAAGGGGGGAAGGGGGCTCGGGCGCGTCGTCCACGTGCGACTCCACACAACCAAATCCCGAATCGACGAGAGTTCTGGCGCGGGCGCATGGCGAAGATTCCTTCCTCCCTTCCTCTTTGTGAAGCAGTTGCTTTTGCTTTTTCCCGCCCCACCGAGATCGGCTAGGGTTTCCGTCTTCCACTTGGGCACGACGAGAGCACCCGATGAGCGACTTGAAGCCGCGCATTCTCTTGCACTCTCTCAACATCCGGCCCATCGCGCAGCCGTATGGACCCAAGGGCTGGGGGCCGTCGTTCTCGTACACGCTGCGCGGGCAGCTTCCCTCGGGGACGCAGCTCTTCACGCACCTCGACAACCCCGACGGCAGCGAGTGGCTCACGCTCACCAACGACGTGAACGAGCAGGGCCCGGACGACTTCGTCAACGTGAGCGCGGCGACGTGCGACGACGGGCTCACGACGGACCAGGTCGGCGCGTTCCCCTTCCGCATCCGCATGGTCAGCGAGCTCGAGGGCGTCGACGAGGTGCTCTACGCGGGCAAGCTCGTCATCGAGCGCACGGCCGACTGGAACGAGCGCAAGCAGATCTTCCGCGCGCGCAACGACTGGCAGCTCGGGTGGGGCTCGGTGCAGATCGACCTCGGCAGCGATCTCGACGCGCCCCGGCTGCACGCGACCATGTGGGCCGGCGGCGGCGCGCAGTCGCACCAGATGGCGGCGTACCTCTTCTTCAACGGCAAGAAGCTCTTCTCCAGCGAGGTGCGCGAGCAGATCGACGTGTCCACGCTGCTCACCGCCCCGCACAGCGACGGCAACGGCGGCTGCACCGAGTTCGCCATCGAGGTGAAGACGGCGCGCGCCTACATCAACGGCTCGTACGGCGACATGGACCAGTGGCACGACCTCTCGAAGCACCCGGGCAAGTACGAGCTCAAGATGACGCGCGAGAAGAAGCTCGACCGCACGCTCGCGTTCGAGATCGGCGCCGACGGCAAGCTCGTGTCGACTGGCTTCACCGAGTTCGCGCTGGGCACGGGCGCCCGCATGCACGCGCCCGTGAAGGTCGTGGGCAAGTTCGACGACGGCCTCGACCCCGCCGCGAGTCCGAGCGCGCCCTGGTACGGCCAGGCGCCAGGCGAGTCGATGCTCACCATCGCAGACCTCTACGCGCAGATGCCCGCGCCCGCCGCTGCGCCGAGCGGCCCGAGCCCGGAAGTGCTGGAGCTGATCGAGAAGTCAGCGGGCCGCGCCGACACCATTGCGGGCTGGTTCTGGGACGACATGCAGAAGCCCGGGCAGCCGATTCCCCAGTGCGAGGCGTGCATCCGCTACATCGACGAAGCGATGCCGAAGCTCGACGAGCTCATCGCGAAGCTCCCCGCGGGCGAGACGGTGAAGTACCGCGGCGCGCAGGCCACGCCGCAGGCCGTGAAGGAGGCGATGCTCGCGCTCAAGGCCTTCGCGCAGGGACAGATCGACGGCAGGGCCCAGGCGGCGAATGATCGCGCCGCGCTGTATCGCGCCGTGCTCAAGCTCGACAAGCTGCGCATCTTCGAGGACCGGCCGGCGGGCGACTATCGCTACTACACGAGCGGCAAGCGCGAGATTCAGACGCCGGAGGAGTTGGCGCAGGCGGGCGGCTGGTACTTCGAGGGCAGCGCGGACCAGGGGCTCATCACCGAGAAGTGGACGGTGAAGGGGTTCAAGTTCGACGCGGACGGGAAGCTGCTCGAGACGATCGAGAGCTCGGCGTTCGGGACGAATGCGCCGTCGAGCGCATTTCCTTAGCGATTTCTTGCGCCAATCGGGCGCAGCGTGGCGCACAAACGCTGACCCCCTCGTGGCTCATTTCCTGGCCTCGCGGGGGCTCGATTTCTGGCCTCGATCCAACCCGCCGGACCCACCGACACCTGACCGACGGGACGTTTCATCAGCCCCCACGGCAGTTTTCCGGGTGTCCACAAGTCAACCTAGCGCCGTTGTTCGCAAACTCAGATCCGCCGGGGTTGTCCCACACCCGCCTACAAGGCGCTGGCAAACGTTGTGCAAAGGTTTGCTTCTCAGGGGAGCGTGCTGTAGCGTTTCGTTCACTCGTGTGAGAGCCGTCGGCGCCCTGGGGTGGGACGCGGGCGGATCGGAGTTTCGCTAGATGCCTTCGATGCCACAGGCACCGACGTTCGAGAGCCTCGGAGCCGAGGTCGATCCGCTCATCGGGCGGATGATCAACGACCGCTACAAGGTCGTGGAGCCCATCGGCCACGGCGGCATGGGCAAGGTCTACAAGGCGCTGCAGTCTCCGCTCGATCGCGTGGTCGCGCTCAAGGTGCTCGGCGCCGGGCACGATCGCGATCCCAACTTCTACAAGCGCTTCTTCCTCGAAGCGTCGGTCACCGCCAAGCTCACGCACCCGAACACCATCACGCTCTTCGACTATGGACGCACCGAAGACGGCATCTTCTTCATCGCGATGGAGTTCCTCACCGGCCGCACGCTCTCGCAGGCGATGCAGCAGGACGGGCCGCTGGCGCAGGAGCGCGTGATCCACATCGCGCAGCAGATCTGCCGCAGCCTCCGCGAGGCGCACGCGCTCGGCATCATCCACCGCGACATGAAGCCGGCGAACGTGATGCTGCTGCGGCAGCACGACGATCACGACTTCGTGAAGGTGCTCGACTTCGGCCTGGTGAAGTTCTTCTCGGGCGACAATCCCGAGGGCGAGATCACCAACGCGGGCACGTTCATGGGCTCGCCGCACTACATCGCGCCCGAGCAGGCCCGCAATCAAAACCCGGATCAGCGCTGCGACATCTACTCGCTGGGCGTGCT
>JAFEBC010000019.1 GCA_018266095.1 Deltaproteobacteria bacterium | reverse complement strand
TCGCCGTCGCCATGTTCTCGATGTCGGCCAAGGAGCTCGCGCCCGCCGAGGACATCGGCGTCATCTTCGGCATCGTCAACGCGCCCTCGAACTCCACGATCGAGCAGATCATGAAGTCGACGCGCGCGATCAACAAGGAAGTCCAGGGCATCCCGGAGACGCAGTTCACCTTCCAGATCTCGACGCCCGCGGGCGGCTTCTGGGGCGACGGCTTGAAGCCCTGGGACCAGCGCAAGCGCAACGCGTTCAAGATCCTCCCCGAGGTGCAGGGCAAGGTCACGCAGATCCCGGGCGTGCAGACGTTCGCGATCATCCCGCCCGCGCTGCCCGGCGGCGGAAACTTCCCGGTCGAGGTGGTGATCGCGTCGACGGCCGAGGCGAGCGAGATCCTGGGCTTCGTGCAGCAGCTCCAGCAGAAGGCGGCGACGAGCGGCAAGTTCGCCTTCCCGCCGCTCATCGACACCAAGATCGATCAGCCGGAGACGCAGCTCGAGATCGACCGCGAGAAGGTGGCGCAGCTCGGCTTGAACCTCACGCAGGTCGGCACCGACGTGGGCGCGGCCATCGGCGGCAACTTCGTCAACCGCTTCAGCATCTCGGGCCGCAGCTACAAGGTGGTCCCTCAAGTCTTGCGCAATGAGCGCATGACGCCGGAGCAGCTCAAGAACATCTACGTCAACGGTCCCAACGGCCAGCCGATCGCGCTCAGCACCATCGCGACGCTCAAGGACAACGTCACGCCGCGCAGCCTGAACCGCTTCCAGCAGCTCAACGCTGTGAAGCTCTCGGGCGTCGCCATCGTGCCGCTCGACGACGCGCTCAAGTTCCTGGAGAGCGAGTCGGCCAAGCTGCTGCCGCAGGGCTACCGGCTCGACTACACCGGCGAGTCGCGCCAGCTCCGCACCGAGGGCGATAAGTTCCTGCCCGCGTTCCTGCTCGCGATCGTGCTCATCTTCCTGGTGCTCTCGGCGCAGTTCAACAGCTTCCGCGACCCGTTCATCATCCTCGCGGGCTCGGTGCCGCTGGCCATGTTCGGCGCGCTGATCATGACGTTCCTCAAGATGCCGAACCCGAACATGCCCTTCTGGACCAACGGGTGGACGACGACGCTCAACGTCTACTCACAGGTCGGGCTTGTGACGCTCGTCGGCCTCATCGCCAAGAACGGCATCCTCATCGTCGAGTTCGCAAACCAGCTCCAGGAGCAGGGGCACGAGAAGCTCGCGGCGATCCGCGAGGCCGCGATGACTCGTCTCCGCCCGGTGCTCATGACCTCCGTCGCCACCGTGGCCGGCCACTTCCCGCTCACGCTGGTCACCGGCCCGGGCGCCGCCGCGCGCAACAGCATCGGCCTCGTGCTCGTCACCGGCATGGCCGTGGGCACGCTGTTCACGCTCTTCTTCGTGCCCTCGATCTACATGCTCATCGCCAAGGATCACCGCAAGGACGCGCTGACTCCCGAGCCCGAACTCGACCACAGCGCGACTGCGCCGACGCTCGAAGCCGCGAAGTGAAGGAGTGAACCGCACCATGTCTTCCCTGACCTTGCGTCGCACCCAGTCGATCCTCGCGCTCGCGGTGCTCGCCCTGAGCGCGCCGGCCTTCGCGCTGCAGCCGCTCGCGGACTTCCTCGCGTCGGCGCAGAAGGCGAACCCGGACGCCCTCGAGGCCGCCGCCAACGTCGCCCAGCAGGAGGCGCAGGCCGACATCGCCTTCGGCAAGGCGCTCCCCGGCATCTCTCTGCGCGGCACGTACACGCGCAACCAGTACGCGTCCGAGTTCACCTTCACGCCTGACCCCGCGCAGCCGCCGGTGACGGTGACCATCCAGCCGCTCAACCAGCTCGACTTCTACGGCGTCCTGAACGTGCCGCTCATCGACCTGGCGCAGTTCAAGCGCATCTCGAACAGCAAGCGCTCGCTCGACCAGACCAAGAAGCAGCTCGAGGCCATCCAGCTCCAAGTGAACGGCCAGGTGGTGCAGAGCTACTTCCAGCTCGTGGCGAACCAGGCGCTGGTCGAGGCCAGCAAGCGGCAGCTCGAGGTCTCCAAGCAGAACCTGGCGCTCACGCAGGACAAGTTCACCTACGGCAGCGCGCCGGAGCTGGAGGTCGATCGCGCCAAGGCCGATGTGGAGCGCATCGTGCAGCAAGAGGCCGCCGCGGAGCTGCAGACGGCCATCGCCGCGCGCGCGCTCGGATCGGCGAGCGGGCTCACTCCGGTGCTCGACGCCACCCCGGCCAACATCAGCGACGACCTGCATGAGGAGCCCGCGCTCGACACGCTGTTCAAGTCGGTCGATTCGCTGCCGACGATCGAGGTGGCGGGCCTCTCGGTCGAGGTCGCGGACGGCAACGTGGCCGCGCAGAAGCTGACCTTGGTGCCGACGCTCGCGGGCTCGTTCACCGAGCACATCGCCAACTCCGGAGGCTTCGCGGGCAGCAACTCGACGTACACCATCCTGCTCTCGCTCAACTGGGCCATCGACTTCACCACCTTCGCCAACATCCGCTCGCAGGAGGCGGCAGCCGAGGCCACGCGCGCGCGGGCGCAGAAGGTGCGGCTCGCGGCGCAGGACGAGATCAGCCGCGAGTGGAACAGCGTGAAGGCCGGGCTCGCCCGCAGCCAGTCCGCGCGCGCCGAGCTCAAGGCCAGCCGCCACGCCGCCGAGCTGGCGCAGGATCGCTACAAGGCCGGCGCGGCCACGCAGCTCGACTTGCTGCAGGCCGAGCGCGACGCGTTCACGGCAGAGGTCTCGCGCATCCAGGCCGACGCGGATCTGGCCAACTCGCGCGCGCAGCTCAAGCTGTCGACCGGCCAGAGCCTGACGGGCGCGGCCAAGAACTGATTGGGAGCCTCGCTCGCGCGCCTGGCGCGGGCGACGCCTCATCCCCATCGCTGAACGCGAGTAGCATGGGGTCCGCTTCGCACGAGGGGGCGCACCACAGATGCTCGCCGCGTTCGTCCTCACCGCCCTCGCAGCCGCCGGCCCGCAGGCGCCGACCTCGACGCGCGCGTCCGTGATGGACTCCGCGGGCCGCGATCCCATCGCGCTCACGCTCTCCGGCGGCGTCTCGCTGGGCGCCTACGAGGCCGGCCTCACCTGGTCGCTCGTGCAGTTCCTGCGCATCCCCGAGACGGACGACCGCCCCGCGGGCAACCTCGTGGCCGTCACCGGCGCGTCTGCGGGCGGCCTGAACACCGTCCTCGCCGCCGCCCTCTGGTGCGAGGCCCCCGACGAGCCCGGCGACGCGGAGGTCGAGCACAACCTCCTGCACGACAC
>JAFEBC010000199.1 GCA_018266095.1 Deltaproteobacteria bacterium | reverse complement strand
CGAACTCGAGGTAGTCGCCGGACTGCGTGGTGGGATCGGTCTCGGTGGTGGCGGCGGGGTAGAAAAGCTGCACCTGCGTGAAGCAGTCGCCGTCGCAGAGGGTGGCGGACACGATCGGGGCGCCCGTCTGCGGGTGCACGGCGAGGTCCGTGCGCTCCCAGCCCAGGTTGGCGCGGACCTCCCAGCTCTCCTGACGGTCGGCGAGCGTGAAGTCCAGGGAGGCGAAGGCGACGTCGCCCTGGACGAGGTCGAACGAGACGCGCCTGCGCTGGCCGCCCGCGCCATCGAGCCAGGCGTCGAGGGCCATGCTGTCGGGGCCGCCCGCGACGTCGGCGCCGAAGAGGACGGCCATGCGATAGGCGCCGCTGGCGTCGGTGAAGGCGTCGTTGATCTGGTAGGCGTCGCCGGCCGCGAAGTACACGTCTGCGTCTGGGAGCGGGGCGCCCGCGCTGTCGCGGACCGTGCCGGAGACGATGAGGGTGGTGGCGGCGAGGTCGAGGTCCCAGGTGAGCTGGGCGTCGTCGGTGCCCGCGGCGAGGACGGTGCTGGTGGTGGCTTCGTAGCCGGCCCAGAGCAGCGTTCCTTCGAGCGTGAACGTGTCGGCGGGGACGAAGATCGAGCAGTGATAGTCGCCGCTCGCGTCCGTGCGCGCCGTGCAGCCAGGCTTTCCGTCGAGCGTGAAGACGACGCTGCCGAACTGAAGCGGCACGGGGCAGAGCGGGCCGCAGCTCGTGTCGCCCGCGTGGCCTGTGACGACGAGCGTGCGGTGCTGCGGGGCAGGTGCGCCCTGGGCGGTGTTGCCGGCGTCGCGCTTGTACTTGGGCCAGTCCGAGGCGGCGAGGCCCGGGCTCTCCGTGAGCAGGTTGCGCAGGACCTTGCCGTCGGTGACGAAGGCCGCGCCGTTCGCGAGCGTGACGCCGCTGAGGCCGCCGGCGCCCGCGGGGAAGAGGTGCGACCAGAGGGGCGCGAAGGTGCGATCGACCGCGTAGACGGCCACTCCTGCGCCGCCCGTCGTGTTCGAGGTCACGTAGACGGTGCCGTCGGCGCCGATGGTGGGTCCGCTCGTGTTCAACGTCTCGGTCGCGCCGGCGGCAACGTCCACCGCGGCCAGCTCCTCGCCGTCGGGCGAGAGGCGCACGAGCGTCTTGCCCGCGACCATGAGGATGCTGCCGTCGGCGTCGACCGCTGGCGAGTTGGAGCTGCCGCGAGAGGCCACCGGGCGCGAGTACCCCCAGAGGCGGTTGCCGTTGAGGTCGAAGCGCACGAGCTCGTACTGTTCGGGCGCCAGCACGCCGCCGTCCGCGAGCGGGATCAAGGGGCCGTTGATGAGCCCGCCGCCGGTGATGCGAGGCGTTCCATCCGGGCTCAGCATCAACCAGCCGCCGGTCGTGCTCACGAGCATCCCGCCGTCGCTGGCGATGGAGAGCTCGCTGGGGTCGTTGGTGCCCAGGCTGGCCTCGAGCACCAGGTGGCCGTCGACGCGGTCATGCGCGCGGATGCGGGCGAAGGCGGTGTGGGCCGAGAAGCGCGTGGCCTGGCCGGCATAGACGAGCGTGTCGCCGAGGGCGAGGCAGGTGACGCCGCGGCCCGCTTCGGTGCCGGCGACCTTCCAGAGCTGCTCGCCCGCGGGGGAGAGCGCGTAGAGCCAGTCGGAGGCGTCGCCGATGTAGATGATGCCGTTCCCGTCGACCATCACGCCGGAGCGGATCCCGGCGTCGGCGACGAAGTACCAGCGGGGCGCACCCGTGTCGGGGTCGATGGCCCAGAGGACGTTGTCGCGCGGCATCAGCACCGAGCCGTCGGGGGCGAGGGCGGGCGTCTTGGCGGCGAAGGCCGTGCCGTTGCCGACGGTGACCGACCAGCGGGCCGAGCCGGGAGTCAGGACGGTGATGTCGAGGTCCTGCACGACCGAGACGAGCGCGCCCGCGCTCAAGGCCCCTTGGAGGCGGAGCTGCGCGCTGTTGACGCCGTCGCTGCCTTGCAGGTTCACGTCGTAGCTCGTGGCTGCGGCCGGGAAGCTCAGGCGCAGGCCGAACGAGCCGTCGGTGCCGAGCGTG
Source organism: Deltaproteobacteria bacterium (assembly GCA_018266095.1). Lineage (GTDB taxonomy): Bacteria > Myxococcota > Myxococcia > Myxococcales > 40CM-4-68-19 > CAIWCD01. The sequence goes on along the minus strand of JAFEBC010000199.1, from coordinate 4,022 downwards.
GTGCCGCTGGCGACGGCGCTGGGGTCGTTGTTGCGAAGCTGCGCGGTGCCCGAGGAGAGGGTCACGCCGTTCTCGGTGACGCGGCCTGTGACCTCGAGCGTGCTGGCCGCGAGGTCGAAGCTCACGGCCTTGGTGCTGATCCCGCCCGCGGCCGGGATGTCGCCGCTGCCGAGCGTGAGCGTACCGCTGCCGGTGCCCCACGGGCCGTCGACGGCCCAGGTGAGCTCGACCGGCGCGCCCGAGGTGAGCACGAGGTCGGGGCAGGCGGCGAAGTTGTAGCCGAGCGTGGCGTCGGTGGTGCGATCGCAGACGACGGTGGCGCTGCGCGTGAGCACGAGGTGCGCGCCGGCGAAGGGCGTCTCGGGGGCGAGCGCGTTCTCCACGCGGCCGAGGATGCGCACGCGCCGCTCGCTGAGCGTGAGGTCGGCGGTCACCGCGTTGGGTGCGCGCTGCACGAGGTCCGCGGCCGCGCCGGGAGCGGTGGCCTGATTGCCCTGGAGCTGCGCGGTGATCGTCTCGCCCCAGGTGGTCACGCCCGTGGGCAACGGGACGTCGAGCGCGTACGAGCCGTCGATGGCGGTGAGCGCCGGGACCTGCGCGGTCTTGGGCGTGCTCACGGTGGCGCCGACGAGGGGGGTGCCGAGCGGGTCGCGCACGTTGCCAGACAGGCGCACCGTGGTCGGCGTGGTGTCGACGTCGAGCGAGAGCGCGTTGGTGATGCCCGCGCCCGGCGTGACCGCGAAGGTGGCCGCCTGCGCGTCCGCGATCGACGTGCCCTCGAGCGTGGTCACCGCGTGCAGCGAGAGCGAGCTGAGCGCCTCGCCGAAGAGGGTGATGGGCCCGCAGCCGTAGGTGCCGGTGGTGGCGACCGCGTCGCAGAGGACGCCGAGCGGTGGCGTGAACCCGTCGCGCACGAGCTGGACCTTGGCGCCCTGCACGAACGAACCCGGCCCCGTCGCGTGCGCGTTGAGGTTCTTGACCGCGCCCGCGAACGCCACGCGCGTCACGTCGCTGAAGTCGATGGTGCGGTCGAGCTGTGTGAGCTGCGCCGGCGTGATGGGCACGCCCTGCTGGAGCGTGGCCAGATTGGTCCCCAGGCGGGCCGTGAGCAGCATCGTCGCCAGCTCGCTTCCGTTTCCGTAGGGCGGCAGCGAATCGGGCAGCGAGAGGAAGAGCATCGCCGTGCCATCGCTCCCCGTCAGCGCGGAGGCGGTCAGGTCGCCCACCGCCACCGACACCGACGCGCCCTGCACCGTCTGCTGCGAGGAGTTGCGCACGGTCACGAGCACGCCCAGGGCCGAGGCGGGCAGGGTGAGGTCGAGCGTGCGCTGCGCGTGCGTGCCCACGGCCGGGATGTCCGCGGACGCGAGCGTGAGCGTGCCGGTGTTGGTGCCGAAGAGGTTGGTCACCGTCCACTCGATGGCCTGGTCCGCGTCCGAGGCCAGCACCAGCTCAGGGCAGGTGTACGCGGTGTCGCTGCTCGAGATGGCCGCGAGCTCGACCGCGCAGAAGGTGCGTCCCGCGCGGCGCAGCGTGATGGTCGCGCTCTGCAGCGGAGCCCCCGCGGCGTTCGGGTTGCGCACCGCGCCGGAGAAGACGATCCCGCGCTCCGAGAGGCTCAGGTCGAGGGCCAGGTCGGTGAGCGCGGCGGGCGTCAGGGCCACGTCGACGGGCGCGCTGGTGGTGAGCCCGTTCGCCACCGCGGTGAGCGCTCCGGTGGCGCGCGTGAGGCCCGGACGCGCCGTGACCACGAGCTCGTAGTCGCCCTGCGCGTCGGTGAGGGCCTGGCCGCGCAGGGTCCCCGTCAGCGACACCGCGGCCTGCGGCAGCGGCTGGCCGCCCGTGTCCGTGAGGCGCCCGTGGACGCGCAGGGTGGTCGGCGAGGCGGACAGGTCCTGCGCGATCGGTGACTTCGTGGAGGTCGAGCGCACGTACGTCCGCGAGGCCGTGAGCGGCGGCGCGAGCGCGGTGCCGTCGAGCGCGACCGTCCAGCGGAACGTCTGCGGAGACGAGGGCGCGTCGCGCAGCAGGGACTCGCACGTGTAGCGACCGGCGCTGTCGGTGGTCGCGGTGCAGAGCGTCCGGCCCGAGCCGTCGAGCGCCGCCGTGACCAGCGCGCCCGCGACGCCGCTCCCCGGCGCGACCTGGTTGTTCACCGTGCCCGAGAACGCGAGCCAGGCCACCGGGCCGGCGGGCACCTCGTCGACCAGCGCGAGCGGCAGGTCGAGCGTCAAGAGCGTGTGCGCGGGCAGCGAGAACACGCGGCGCAGCGTGGCCTGCGAGGTGCCTCCGCCCAGCGGCAGGTGCGCCGAGAGGGTCAGCTCGCCGCCGGTGAGGCCCTCCGCGAGCGCGAGATCGAGCTGGTAGTGGCCCGCGTCGTCGCTCACCGTCGGTTGCGCGGCGCCTCCCGCGGCGGTCAGGCCCACCCAGGCGCCAGGGACGGCGCGGCCCGTCTTGTCGGTCAGCGTCCCGGTCACGCGCAGCGTGCTCGGGTTCACCGGCAGGTCCCGCGTGGGCAGGATGGGCACGATGAGGCCGGGCGTCAGCAGCGAGAGGTCGAGCAGCGCGGGCTGGCCGCCGAAGCTCGTGAACGTCCCCGCGCCGATGCCGCTGACCACATACGTGAGCGCGACCGTGCTGGTGCCCGCGGGCGAGGCCGTGCAGGCGTAGAGGCCGTGGTCGTCGGTGCGCGTCTGGCAGAGCGTCTCGCCGCCCGTGAGCACCGTGACCGTGGCGCCCGCGATGGGCGCGTCGCCGATGAGCGCGTCGACCACCTGGCCCGAGAGCACGGCCGTGCCCCGCGTGAAGCGCGCGTCCTGGGTGACGGTGGTGAGCGTGCCCGCGAAGGCCGAGAACGCGGTCGAGGTGTTGACGCGCGCGAGCGGCTCGGTCTCGGCGCCCGGCAGGGAGAACTGACCCGTGAGCGTGCCCGCCACTGCGTCCACCGTCGGGAAGGCGAGGAAGGCGCGGTACGTCCCGTCGGCCTGCGCGATCGCGCTCACCGAGATCGGGTCACCGGAGCCGGTGGCCGTGAGCAGCGCAGACGCGCCGGGCACCGCGCGCGCGGCGGTGTCGATGAGGCCGGTGATCTCGAGCGTGGTGGGCGACGCGGTGAGCTCCACCCTCTGCAGGATGAGCTGACCCGGCGCGGGCACGTCGTTCTGCTCGAAGTGCAGCGTCTGCGACGAGGCGTACGGCCCCGCCGAGGCCAGCGCGTCGAAGGGCGCGTCGTCGAGGAGGATGGCCACGCACTGCCAGGTCCCGTCCGGCAGCACCTGCGCCGCGTCGCAGTCGTGGTTCACGAACGCCGCCGAGGTCACGCCCGGCGAGACGCCCGGAACCGGCACCGAGAGCCCGCGCGCGGCCGTGACGAGCGCGTTGGTCACCGTGCCCGTGAAGAGCACCTTGCGCAGCCGCTCCGTGGGCGGCAGCGAGCCCGGCGAGAGGGCCAGCTCGAAGTTCCCCGCGAGGTGGAGCTCTGGCAGCCCGTCCGTCTCGAACGGCACCGAGAGCGCCGCCTGCGAGCCGCGCCCGTACGCTTGCAGCACGAGCGTCCCGTTCGTGTACCCATCCGGCAGCGCGATCACCATGCGGTAGCGCCCGTCCTCGCCCGCGTGCGCGGCGCCGCTCACCGGGCCGGTGAGGAGCACCAGCGCGCCCGACGACGGCGTCTTGTCCGGCTCGACCACCACGCCCGTGAGCTCGATCGCCGACGCGTTCAGCGCTTCGAAGTCGTGCGTGATCGCGAGCGAGCCCCCCGTCGCCGGACGTGTCACCGCGATCGACGCGTCGACCTCCGGGCCGCGGCCCGTGAAGCGCAGGTCCCACGTCATCGACGGCGCGAACTTCGACTCCTGGTCCGCGAAGCTGCAGCCATACGCGCCCGTCGACAGCGTGGCCACGTCGCAGAGCAGCCGCCCGCTGTCGTGGTCGAGGACGCGCACGCGCCCGCCCGAGACCGGCAGGTCCGGATGTCCCGCCATCGTCGCGTGGCCGCGCACGGAGAAGCCCACGAAGGCCGT
>JAFEBC010000198.1 GCA_018266095.1 Deltaproteobacteria bacterium | reverse complement strand
TGTCCGCGGAACCGCGCTGCGCATGACGACCCGACGCCACAGCCTGCGCGCGCTCCTGTGCGCCACCGCCTGCGCGCTCGCGTGCGCCAAGACCGACATCTCGTTCCAGGGGCTGGCCGCGGCCAGGCACACGGGCGGGCCGACGGTCCGCTTCGACCTCGAGGCGCGGCCGCTGCCCGAGGTGCCGTTCCCCAACGATCTCCTCACCCGGGTCGACGCGCAGAGCCCCACGCACCTGCGCGTGAACCTGCCGCTCAACCTCGCCTCCAAGACCGAGCAGGTGGCCCTCGCGCGCCTGAACGAGCTCGACGGCTTCGGCACCTTCGCGCCCATCAGCGTCAGCTTCGACAAGCCGCTCGACGTGCTCGACCTGTGGACGCGGCAGAACGACACCGATCCCACCAACGACGCGGTGTTCGTCATCGACCTCGCGAGCGGCGAGCGCGTGCGCCTGGATGTCGGGGGTGGGCACTTTCCCTACGAACGCGTCGCGCCCGCGCCCGTGCTGGGCGGCGACCCGCTGGCCGCCACGACCAACCTGCTGTTCCCCACCGACGGTCCGCTCGCGAACTTCCTGCACCCCGCGGACGCCAACTGGCCGGCCGCGCACGGCGGCGTGCCGCAGCAGTCGGATGACCTGATGTCCTTCTTCGAGCGCGCCACCAACACGCTCCTCCTGCGGCCCGTCGTGCCCCTCCTCCCGCGGCACACGTACGCGGTGGTGCTCACCTCGCGCCTGAAGGGCCTGGACGCCGCGCCGGTGCAGTCCCCCCTCTCGGGCATCAACCACTTCACCCAGACGCAGCAGCTCTCGGCGCTCCCGGGCATGCTGCCGCTCGACACCGCGCTCGACGACGTGGCCTTCGTGTGGTCGTTCACCACCCAGAGCACGACGGCCGACCTCGAGCAGGTCCGCGACGGGATGCTGGGCAGCGGGCCGTTCCGCGACCTGTCCCTGCGCGTGGCGGTGCAGGAGGGCATCGTCGGCGTGTCCAACACCTACGAGACGCGCATGGCGCTCTACCCGCTCCTCGACGACAGCGCGTCGTCGACCATCCACCTGCTGCGCGGCGTGGAGATGGCCGAGCTGCTCGAGGACCGCGACGTGGCCGACCTGCTCCTGCCCGACTCCGCCGACGACGAGCGCCAGGCGATCGTGCAGTCGCTCGATTACGTCGACTACTTCGTGAGCGGGCAGTTCGAGGTGCCGAACTTCCTCTGGGATCCCGATCGCGCCTCGGACCAGACCACCTTCGAGCTGCTCGCGGACGAGAAGATCTCGCGCGCGCGGCCTGAGCTCATCCCCTTCCTCATCGCCATCCCCAAGGCCGACCCGGTGCGCTTCCGCGAGCAGCCGTTCCCGGCGGCCGTGGTGGCGCACGACTTCGGCTCCTGGCGGCTCCCGGCCCTCCTGCGCTTCGCCGGGACCTTCGCGCACAACGGCCTCGCCACCGTCACCATCGACGCGCCCGGACACGGGGCGCCCTACACGCCCGCGCAGGAGACCGCGCTCATCAACCTGTGCGCGCAGCACAAGTTCGGCGCCTTCGCCAACGCGCTCTTCCACTCGCGCGCCCACGACCTCGACAACGACGGCGTGATGGACCCGGGCGCCGACCTGTGGACCGCGGACGCCTTCCACACGCGCGACGTCATCCGCCAATCGGCCGTCGATCAGTTCCAGCTCGCGCGCCTGCTCGCCACCTTCGACCGCCAGGGATACATGGAGCTGCCCACCGGGGACTTCAACTTCGCGGGCGACTTCGACGGCGACGGCGTGCCCGACCTCGGCGGCCCGGATAGCTGGCCGATCGCGTTCATGGGAGGCGACGGCCGCAGCTTCCAGAAGGGCGACCCGAACCCCGGCAGCGACCTCTTCTTCTTCGGCCTGGGCCTGGGCGGCCTCACCGGCAGCATCGCGCCCGCGCTCGAGCCCGCGTTCCGCGCCGCGGCCATCACCGGCATGGGGGGTGGCCTGACCGACCTGGCCCTGCGCACGAGCGACCCCGCCATCGGCGGCCTCGTCGATGAGCTCGCGGGCCCCGTGCTGACCGTGTGCGCGTGGAGCAAGTTCGACAAGTCCTGCAGCGGGCCAGACCCGCAGCCGACCCTGGTGTGGAGCCTCCACGAGGCCGGACGCGAGGTGACGCTGCCGATCAGCACCCTGCGGCTGCAGCCCGGCGACGAGCTCGTGGCCTGTGACGTCGACCACCTGCCCCCGGGGACCCCGCCCGCGACCCTCGCCACCGCAGCCGTGCTGCCCCCGGCCTGCGCCCGCGCGAGCGTCGATGGCAACAGCTCCGTGCGCCTCGCGCTCCCCGTCGATCGCCCGACGATCTCGGCCTACCACACGCCCCAGGCCGCGGGCTCGCCCGACCTGGTGGACGTCACCCTGGTCCGGCCCGGCGACGAGATCCAGGTGGTGGTCCTGCACCAGAGCGGCGGCGTGAGCCTCATCGATCACTGGGAGCAGGAGGTGAAGTTCGCGGCCATCGACTACGCGGCGCAGTCCCCGCTGCGCGCGCCCGGCCAGGGCTATGGACGCGAGCGCAACACGCCCGAGCTGCGCCGCCTCCTGCAGTACGCCCAGACGGCGCTGGAGACGGGCGACCCCATCAACTACGCGCGCGCCTGGCGCACCGACCCGGTGCCGGCGCGCTCGGGCCTGCCGCTCAACATGCTCGTGCTCCCCGTGATCGGCGACCCGGTGGCGCCCGTCAGCACCGCGCTCGCCCTCGGCCGCGCGGCGGGCCTCGTCGAGCTCGACGCCGCCGACGCGGAGTTCGGGATGACCATCGACCGCGTGCTGCTGCGCTCGGCGTCCAACGAGGGCGTGGCCAGGCTGATGCGCTTCCAGGACCCGTCGGTCGGCCCGCTGCGCGACCTGCGCGGGCACCTCTTCTGCGACCCGGGCGGCGGCTGCGACGGCGCGGTCCTCCCCGACCTGTCCGGCCTCTCCTGCGACGCGGCCGGCCTCTCCTGCACCGACACCCTGTCCGCCCCGCGCCTGTCCCCGCCGCTGCGCGGACAGCTCGTGCGCGAATCGCTCTCGGCCGACGGCAACCCCGTCGGCGTCTCGGCGCTGGAGTTCCCCTTCGTGCAGCGCTCAGGCGCCCACGCCCTGACCGGCCCGCGCCCCGCGCGCGCCTTCGACGTGGACCTCTACCTCGCCAACCAGGTCGCGCACTACTTCGAGACGCGCGGGAAGACGCTCACGGTCGACCCGTGCCTCGGGCAATCGAACGCCTGCGACTGGACCAACTGGACGCCCGCCACGCCCTAGCGCTGCGATCGACGAGGGCCGCGGCCTACCGCCGCCCGCCGCGCGCGATCTTGAGCGGGGCCGCGCGACCGAGCTGCAGGTCGCCAGCGCCGAACGCGCTCGGCAACAGCTCGCCGACCGTGGTGCGCATCACGCGCCCGCCCGGCGTCGAGTAGGCCACGGGCGTGTCCGGCCCACAGAACTCCGCCAGCACCTGCCGGCAGCCGCCGCAGGGAGGCACCGGCCGCAGCGAGCCGCCCACGATGGCGACCGCGTCGATCCGCTTGTGCCCCGCGGCCACCGCCGCCGCCACCGCGTTCCGCTCCGCGCACACGCCCAGCGGGAACGAGCTGTTCTCGACGTTGCACCCCTCGAACACCTTGCCGCCCGCCAGCACCGCCGCCCCGACCGGGAAGTCGCTGTACGGCGCGTGCGCGTGCTTGCGGACCCGCGCCGCGGCCTTGAGCATCGACGGGAGCTGGGCAGACGGATCGCGTCTCGACATGCGGCGGCAGCCTAGCATCCCGCTCGTCGACGGCCACTTTTCGATGTGTTGCGCGCCGCCCCTCGGGCCCGCGCTTGCGTAGTCCTGCGTGTGCGCTTCAGGCCAACGTCTTCCGCGCCGGCACCGCCGCGTGCGCGAGCGGAATCAGCGCCCGCAAGAGGCCCAGGAAGCGCCCCTCCACCGCCTTGGCCACCTCCATGACCTCCTCGTGCGTGAGCGCGACCGGCGAGATCCCCGCCGCCAGGTTGGTGATGCACGAGATCCCGCACACGGGCAGCCCCTGGTGCGCCGCCACGATCACCTCCGGCACCGTGCTCATGCCCACCGCGTCCGCGCCCAGCTTGTGCGCCATGCGCACCTCCGCCGGCGTCTCGTACGAGGGCCCGTTCATCTGCGCGTAGACACCCGCCTGCAGCTTGACGCCCGCCTGCTGCGCGGCCTTCAGCATCGCCTCGGAGAGCCGCGGATCGTACGCGTGCGAGAGGTCAGGGAAGCGCGGCCCCAGCGCATCTTCATTGTGCCCGATGAGCGGGTTCTTCCCCGTGAGGTTCAGGTGATCCGTGATGCGCATGAGGTCGCCCGCCGCAAACCCCGGATTGCAGCCGCCCGCCGCGTTGGTCACGATGAGCGCCCGCGCCCCGAGCACCCCGAACACGCGCGCCGGGAACGCCACCGTGGCCGCGTCGTGCCCCTCGTAGCCGTGCAGCCGCCCCTGCAGCGCCAGCACGTCGATCCCGCCGAGCCTGCCCGACACGAGCCGCCCCTTGTGCCCCTGCACCGTCGCCGTCGGGAACCCCGGCAGCTCCGCGAACGACATCCCGCGCGCGCCCTCCAGCGAATCCGCGAACGCGCCCAGCCCCGAGCCCAACACCAGCGCCACCGGCGAGGCGTCGGCGGCGAGTCCAAGTCCAGCGCGGGCGGCGCGGGCGCAAGCGAGCGTGCGTTCGGTCCAGGTCGACATTGGGGGTGAGCGTCTAGCAGGGAGTGCCGCGGCTGTTCAAGGCGAGCCGCGAACAATCCGCCGCCTTGGGTCGTCCAACGGCCTGGCGCCCCTCCCTCACGCACACTCCTCCGCCGCCTGCCCAGCGCAACACCGCGCAACACACCCCACACCTGCCGCCGGAAGCACTTGGTTTCGCGGCGTGTTAGACCCAACACCGATGACCTACACGGAACTGATCGACCTGGTGAAGCTCGGCGGCGTGACGATGGCGATCATCCTCGCCGGCTCCGTCCTGTCCCTCGTGATCGCGCTCGAGCGCGCCCTCTATCTGCGCGGCTTCACCGCCCGCTCCCAGGAGCTGCACGAGGCCGTGGTCAAGGCCCTCTTGCGCAGCGACGGCGCGCAGGCCCAGGCCGAGTGCAACCGCTCCCTCGTGCCCTCCGCGCAGATCTACCGCGCCGCCCTGGACCGCATGGGGAAGCCCGAGCGCATCCCCGACGCCATCGACCGCGCCCGCCGCGAGGTGGTCCAGGCCCTGCGCGGCCCGCTCTGGATCCTCGCCACGCTCGGCGCCACCATGCCGTTCATCGGCCTGTTCGGCACCGTCTTCGGCATCTTGAAGAGCTTCCACCAGATGGCCCAGGCCGGCACCGGCGGCTTC